>JACQAU010000222.1 GCA_016194835.1 Deltaproteobacteria bacterium | reverse complement strand
TGATGGCACAGATGCTGTCATGCTTTCAGCAGAGACTGCTACAGGAAAATACCCAATCGAAGTAGTAAAAACTATGAATAGAATTGTTTTAGAAGCAGAAAGATCTCAGGAATTATTTACAGGCCCTTCGACACAGATTTTACCCAAATCAGGGTCAGTTGTAGAGTCTATTGAGTTTAGCACTTCTAGAATTGCGCAGCACGTTGGTGCTGTTGCCATAGCTTGTCTCACACATTCAGGCAAAGCAGCAAAGGTGCTATCTAAATTTCGTCCCAATAAACCAATCTTAGCGATCACTGCACATGAAAGAATTTTAAGACAATTGTCTTTTTACTGGGGAGTGAAAGGCGTTTTGATACCAAAAATATTGAATACTGATGATCTATTTCCATTTTTAGAGAAAGTCATGCTGACTTCAGACTTTGCTCAAGTAGAAGATCTGATTGTCGTTACCGCTGGGGTTCCTACGATGAAACAAGGAACAACAAATATGATAAAAGTGCACCGCATAAGCGCAAAATAAATTTTACCTTGCTTGATCTTTTTTTCATTGCTAGTACTCTACAAAAAACAATATGAACACTGAAGAACTCACACCACTCATGAAACAGTATTGGGAATTAAAAAAACAGGCGTGTGATGCGCTGCTTCTGTTTCGTATGGGAGATTTTTATGAACTCTTTGGTGATGATGCTATTGAGGCTTCGAAAATTTTAGAAATCACCCTGACTTCACGCAATAAAAACCAAGAAAATCCAACCCCCATGGCCGGTGTCCCTCACCATAGCGTACAAGGGTATATACAGAAATTATTAAATTACGGGAAAAAAGTAGCCATAGCAGAACAAATGGAGGCCGCTAAAACAGCAGTCTTAGTCAAAAGGGAAATTACACGTTTTTTTACTCCTGCCGTCCAGTTTGAGGAAGAAGGAATCAAAACATCTTACTTAGCCACTGCTGTGTTCACCAACGAATCAGACATGTGGGTTTTAGCGTGTATGGATCCTTCGACGGGCGAAACACTAGTGAGTGACCCCATAACAAAAGATGATCTTAATTTAGAAATACAAAATTTGCCAATCAAGCATTTTATAAAATTAGAAAATTTTTCAGGACAGAAAAATTTGCCTGAATCCGAAGGATTTTCAGCCAGGATGGCTGAAAAAGGTTTTTCAGGACAGAAAAATTTGCCTGAATCCGAAGGATTTTCAGCCAGGATGGCTGAAAAAGGTTTTTCAGGACAGAAAAATTTGCCTGAATCCGAAGGATTTTCAGGACAGAATAAAACCGAGTTTTCTCTTCCTAAAAACTGTTTACACGAAACACTACCACCCAATTATCTCACACAATCTCAAGCGAGTGAGCTATTAAAAACAAATTATCAAATAGAAAATCTTTCTCTTTTTTTTCCAAGCGACACTTCTTGTTTTGCACTAGGAGTATTATTGGCCTATGTACTAAGAACACAAAAAAAAGAAAAACTCACACACTTACGTTTTCCAGTCCCGCTACATGAACCTAAAAGCTTGATTTTAGGACCTAAAACAGTTCAGCACTTGGACTTATTTCCTCAAGACTCAAACCCTCTCAGTCTTTTCACAATGATCAACAGAACAAAATCTTCTTTGGGATCAAGGCAACTAAGACGTTGGCTCTTACAACCGCTAAATGAAGTAACAGAAATCCAAAAAAGGCAAAAAGCTGTTCAAGAACTAGCTGAAACGCACGCAGCCATAACACAGTTTTCAGAAATTTTTTCACAAGTTTATGACCTAGAGCGAATTTCAGCGCGGATTAATACACGATTAGCTAGCCCAAGAGACACTCTAGCGGTAGGTAAAACTCTTTCGCTGATTCCAAAAATATTAAATCTAATGACTTCATTTCAGTCGTATAGTCTTAATGAACACAAGGCTCAATTACAAAGCCATGAAAAAGCTTTAGAGACATTATATTTTGAAATTTTAAAAATTCAAAAAGAAGAGGCCCCGATTACAGCAAAAGAAGGTGGAATTTTCAAAAAAAACACACATATTGAGCTCGATCGACTTATAGAATTAACAGAAGAAGGACAAAACTGGCTTATTAAGCTAGAAAAAGAAGAGCGAGAAAAAACTGGTATTCCTTCTCTGAAAGTAAAATATAATAGAGTCTTTGGATATTACATCGAAGTTACCCAAACACATTTAAAAAACGTTCCCGCACATTATCAAAGAAAACAAACGATGGTTTCAGCAGAGCGATTTTTTACTGAAGAATTAAAAAACTTTGAAGGAGAAATTTTGACTGCTTCTACCAGGCAAAAACTGCTTGAAGAAGAACTTTTTATTGAGCTTTTACAAAAAATAGAAAATCAAATTCCATGTATTATGCAGGTAGCACAAGTTTTTGGTACTCTTGATGCTTTGATCTCAGTGGCACAATTAACAAAACAACCGGGTTGGGTTTTTCCTGAGATAGATAATTCGTTTGATCTAGATATCGAAAAGGGTCGCCATCCATTGGTAGATCATGCACTAAAAGGTGCTTTTGTACCTAACTCAACAAAATTATTTTTACAAACAAATCTTGCGTTAATTATTACAGGGCCAAATATGGGTGGAAAATCCACAG
>JACQAU010000217.1 GCA_016194835.1 Deltaproteobacteria bacterium | reverse complement strand
GTGTAAGTAGTTTATTTATTTAAATCATATGAAACTCATTGTTGGACTTGGAAATCCTGAACCTAAATATGAATTAACGAGACATAATGTCGGTTTTTTAGCAATTGATGCATTAGTAGAGAAATGGAAAGGGCAGGGACCGCAAAAAAAATTTAATGCCGAAGTTTTTAGTGCTGAAATTTTTAATGAAAAAGTTCATCTAATCAAACCACAAACATATATGAACCTTTCTGGTAAAAGCATTGGCGAATTTTTTCATTACTACCACTGCACATCAAGTAATCTAATCGTAATTCATGACGATTTAGATCTGCCTATTTTTTCAATTAAGCTTAAAACTGGGGGTGGAACTGGTGGGCACAAAGGTTTAGAATCTTTATTTCAGCATTTAGGGAAAGATCATCTAGATTTTTATAGAATAAGAATCGGCATTGGGCATCCTAGAACTTTAGGCCGTTCTATTGCTCCAGAAAAATATGTGCTAGAAACGTTTTCAGACGAGGAGTGTAAAACCTTGTCTGTGACTTTAACAAAAGTCTGTGAAGCTATTGAACTTGCATTAGGGAAAAATTTTTCTAAGGCAATGACTGAATATAATAAAGCAAGTGAGTAAAAACTATGGGTTTTCAATGTGGAATTGTAGGATTGCCGAATGTCGGAAAATCAACTATTTTCAATGCGCTTACCTCTGCAAAAGCAGAAGCATCCAATTATCCGTTTTGTACGATTGATCCAAATACCGGTGTGGTTCAAGTGCCAGATCAGCGTTTAGTAGAGATTGCAAAACTAATCCCACCTGAAAAAGTGACTCCAGCCAGTATGGTTTTTGTAGACATTGCGGGTCTTGTCAAGGGAGCTTCTCAGGGTGAGGGGTTGGGCAATCAATTTTTGGCCCATATTCGTGAAACTCAAGCCATTGCACATGTTGTAAGGTGTTTTTCTGATCCCAATGTTATTCACGTAGATGGATCTGTAGATCCTGCGCGTGATATTTCTGTGATAGACACTGAGCTTATTTTAGCAGATCTTGACACTGTAAATCGTAGATTTTCTACACTACAAAAAGTAGCCAAAGCTGGCGGTGATAAAAAATCTATTTCTATTTTTCATGTTTTAGAAAGAGTCAAAAAAGCATTAGAGGAAGGCAAGCCAGTCCGTTCATTAGGATTGAGCACTGAAGAATTAAATTTGGTTTATGATTTTCATTTATTAACAGCAAAAAAAATGATGTACATTGCTAACATCGACGAAAGCGAAATGAATACGCCATCACAAAATCCTAATTATCAAAAGCTTTTAAATCTGGCTCAAATAGAAGGCAGTGCGCTAGTGCCGATTTGTGGAAAAATCGAAGCAGAAATCTCTGAACTCCCAGATAATGAAAAAAATGAGTTTTTAAAAGAGATGACAATGAGTGAGCCGGGACTGAATCGTGTAATTCGTGAGGGTTATTATTTACTTGGGTTACAAACTTTTTTTACAGCAGGACCTCAGGAGGTAAGAGCCTGGACGATACAAAAAGGACTCAAAGCACCTCAAGCAGCGGGTGTGATCCATACAGATTTTGAAAGGGGTTTTGTTAAAGCAGAAGTTTATCATTTTGAGGATCTGATAAAATATAAATCAGAGCAAGCAATTAAAGACGCCGGTCTTTTGCGTCTAGAAGGCAGAGATTACATTGTTAAAGATGGAGATATAGTTTATTTTCGCTTCGCTGTTTAAACTCAGATCAATCGAAGTTAAAATTTCGCATTGTGGACTAACACAGCAGATTCTTCTGGACCCACATAGTAAACATGAGTCTCCGGAATCGTCATAGTGAAAACTTCAATGTCATCATTCTCGCCCACTGTCAGCTCCTTAACATTTAAGATATGAGCAAATGTTCCATTGATTGAATAAAGTTTATGTTCTGAAGTTGAAGAACCATCTCCCTCCTGTTTTGAGCAAAAGAATGGATGCAAGGAAGTTACTTTTAGAACTAAAGGCTCTTTTCCTTCTGATTGATAAGTAATTTCAAAATATTTATCTCCCATTTTGAGTTTTCTGGAGAAAACTTGACTGATCTTCGCCCAAGAGGCTTGCTGATATTTTGGATCTGAAATAACATCTCTAGTAGAAGATAAAACATAGACATTTGTGTCTGTAGATAAAATAGTTTGCAAGTCTTTGATAGGCATAACTCTCTTTTTTCCTCCTTGCAGAATCACTACAGTGGTGTCTCCAAAAAAACACCTTGACTGCTCCATAGGAGCCGTCATTGAAAGAGATGGTCTACCATCATGTTCTATTAACCCATAACTGGTAGCCCGCATAAAAAAATCATTTTTAGACAGTTTATCCAAAGTAGGATTTGTATTTTTGAAAGCATTTACTAATAAAAGTCTTTCTTCTGTTAGAAAAATCCGCGCCAAAATATTTCTTAAACTTGGAAATTTAAATCCTCTAAAATATAAACTCAAACGTGCAACTCTTGTTTTCCAATCTAATGGGGCTAGACTTCTGTCCAGAATATCTGATTCGGTATAGACTCTGTCAGGTGCATCTTGAGTATCGGTTGATTCAGTTAATTCTCTTAATGCTACATCATAGACAACTTGGTCAATAAAGGGAGATTTTGAACTTAAAAGAGTATCTCTAAAAAAATCCTGGTAAGGTAAAGCCTCTAAACTAATAAAGGCAAATACGAATTGTCTCCTGTTGACTTGATTATTGCCATATTGTATGCTGTAAGTAGTTATGGCAGCTAGGACACAAGCAACAATAGGAGTACCTGCATATGCAGGTAGGAGTATTTGTGAAAACTAAAAAAATCACTGTTTTTGTAGCAGAAGAATTGTTAGATAAAGCCACGCAAGCAACTGGGCAAGGCATTACAGATACCGTTAGGAAAGGCTTGCGTTTAGTTGCTGCGTCTTGTGTTTATTCAGAATTAAGAAAGCTACGCGGAAAAATAAAATTTTCAATTGATTTAAAAGAATTGCGTGAGG
>JACQAU010000214.1 GCA_016194835.1 Deltaproteobacteria bacterium | reverse complement strand
TCTCTCAAATAATAAAGTTTTGCTCGTCTGACTTTACCTTCTTGCATAACCTCTAGTTTGGCTATCTTGGGAGAAGATTCTAGAAAAATTCTCTCCACTCCCACTCCATGTGACATTTTCCTAACTATAAAAGACTTACTTGCACCCTTATTATTTTTAGCAATCACAATGCCTTCATAAACCTGAATTCTCTCTTTTTCCCCTTCTTTAATTCGCACATGAACACGAACTGTATCACCAGGTGAATAAGGCGGAAAATCCTTTCTTAATTGAGAAGCCTCAACCAAAGCTACTTTATCAGCCAAGCCTTTTATTCTCGGTTGCGATCCCCGTGACATCTTTTTTCTTTTTTTCTTAGTTGCCGCCATTGTATTTACTCCTTAAACTCCTAAAAGCCGATCTAAAACAACCGCCACTGCTGCACGCACCGGCAAGTGATTGTAACCGTCATTATTATCTGGGCCACAAATCGGACTTAATATCCGATCAGCCTGTGGATAAAATTTCTCAGCAATTCCCCATCCCGTACCAAAAACAATCACACTAGGTCGTATACGGGATGGCACAGTTAATTCTTTTTTATACTCAACAAAACTCATACTTCCAGGCAAAACCTTCGCGTCTGTTAAGACAACTTCTGGCTCCTGACCTTCAGCTGATCGTATCTCCTGTTTCACGTTCTCAAACGTATAAGCTAACTCAATAAGCCCAAGCGCCTTGGAACGATCCGGATGGTACTCACGGTTTTTTTCTAACTTCCAATGCGCCAAAATCCCATCAACTAATCCGTGTTGTACCTCAAGTGGAGTCACAATAAAATACTTTTTCACTCCGTATGTACAACAAGAACGAGCTATATCATGAATATCCATGTTCGTCACAGCTGTAGTCACTACCTGTCCTTGACGATTTCTTATTGGATAATGAAGTAGCACAACATATACTGAAAACATTGATCGGTGTAATTGGTATCATTTTATTTATAATCTGACAACAGATTATAAACTCTCATATTGTTGATTTAAAACAATAATTTCGACTCTGCGGTTTGAAGCTTTACCCCATTCATGTGTACTTTGTGTGAGTGGTCGATAATGCGAATAACCAGCAATCCCTAATCGTTTTGGATCAAACTCAAAACGACCTAACCAATACTTAGCTACCCATGCCGCTCTAGCCGAAGACAACTCCCAATCACTGGGATAGTTCTTAGTACTTGCCTCAGATGGGTCCGTATGCCCCTCAATCCGAATAAGCCTTCGTGTTCTCAAAAGAACCTTGCCCATACGATCCAGAAGTGGGAGCAAATCAGGCTTAACATCTACAGCACCGTGATCAAAAAAGTCTTTTGCCGCCAATCTCACAATAAGACCCCGGCTATCAAATTGCATTTGCATTTTTTCTGATAAATCAGTCACACCCAGCTCTAAACTAATTGTTTCTTCTAAAAGCTCTTTAACTTCTTGCAGTCCTGGTTCAGGATCGCCAGCGGTATTTGTCTTGCCTGCGGGCATATTTATAACCCGTCCACCAGGAATTTCAGGATTTTCTAAAGGGTTTGCTGTATTTCCACCAGAGGATCCCCCTAAATCTACCATACCAACCGGACCTGCCGCAGAAAAAGCAGCACGAATACTTTGAGATACTTTTTTGAATTTAGAAAGATCGGCTTGGGAAATAGCATACATGATTACAAAGAACGCAAAAAGCAGGGTAATAAAATCTGCATAAGAAACAAGCCAACGCTCTAAATTTACATGTTCGGGGTGTTTTTTTTTCAACCTTTTTTGCCCCCATGGTCCTCAGTACGTCTTAAGTGTTCCTCTACAAATACTTCGAGTTTTTCTTGTAAAAAATGTGGATTTAAACCTTCTTGAATACCAACCACACCTAGTTTCACCACTTCTTTGGCCATCATTCTTTGAGCCGCTTTTCTTTTTAGTTTAGTTCCAGCAGGAATTAAAATCAGATTTGCTGCACCAACTCCGTAAACTGTAGCAACAAACGCAACTGCAATACCGTCGCCAATTTTAGATGGGTCATTTAGCATGCTCATAACATGAATAAGCCCAAGCACTGCTCCAATAATCCCAATGGTAGGCGAATAGCCTCCCATACCTTCATAAACTTTTCCTGCTGCTTCTTCTTCTTCAAATGCTATATAAATTTCGTTATCAATAATTTCTTTGACTGTATTTGGCTCAAAGCCATCAATTACATATTTAATACTTTTCTTAAACAAAACATTCTGAATAGAATCTCTCTGGCCTTCTACAGCCAAGACGCCTTCTTTTCTGGCAATAGTAGCAATTCGTATAATTTCATCTATTGTGGGCCTGACATCCAAGTCTACATTTTTAAAAAGCGATGGAATCGAAGAAATCGCTTTTTTCAGATCTTGCATTGGGAAAGAAAGAAGACCGGCTCCCAGCGTACCTCCAAACACAATGAGGGCAGCCGTGCCTATCATGAGCTGACCTAAGTGTCCTCCTTCTAAAATCTGACCACCCACAACAGCCGAAACGCCAAGCACGAGTCCCACTATTGCAGCAATATCCATCGTGTTCCCCTATTCCTTAATAACTTCGGGTATCCCAAAGAAAATTTTTTTCTTATAACAAATGGTTTTATCAATAATTTCATTAACACTTTCTCTAACCATTAGTTTTTCATTTGTGTTTAAAGTTATAATTGTATCAGGTGTGGCTTCAATAGTTTTTATTAAATCACAATTCAAAACATAGCTTTTGCCATTAAGCCGACTCACCTCAATCATTCAAATATTTGCACCTCTACTCTTTTAGTGTAACCTCTAAGGAGCAGGAGTCAAATGAGCACGTATGAAAATTTCAATATCCAAGTAAAAGGTTACACAGTCTTTGGCGAAAAGGCGCTGACAGTTGTCAGGATTTTGGCATTCTGTATTGATGCTCTCGTTTTTATATGCGGATATTTCTTTTTTTCAATGTTGTACTATTTATCTCCATTACCTGGACTTTTAGACACTGCAATTCTTATATTTTTATTTCTTGTATATAAATTTAGTTTTGAAAAATATTTGCACTGTACAGTTGGACAGTGGTTTTGGAAAATAAAAAAAACAAATAAAATTTATATTCAAAAAGAAAAACTAAGTATTCCAAATTTAAGCGCTGTCATTTCATTGACGATTATTTTTTTCAGTTGTTCAATATATATATTTTATACTTGGATATATCAACATCCAATGCTTCAAAAAGCGTCAATAATAACAATAAAATCAGCAGACCTTGAACAAAACATTTCTTATGAAAGATTACCTTGGTTTTACACAATTGGTTATTGGCCTAAATATTTTATTGACGCCGAACCTTTGTCTTTTAGTCTTCCTTACGAAAAGGGTCCGCCACTGAAATTTCCAGGCCACATAATCGTACAATCCTGAATTGAATATAGAGAACAATAGATTTTTCTTCAAAAGATGTTTATTACATAATGAGATAAGTTTAAGAGAACATTATGACTGCTTAAGATTAAGGGAAAAAATCCTATTCACATATTTCAAAAAAGCGCTAAATAATAATCCAACGCAATTAGAACTAAACTGGTTTGAAGCCAAAAGTAACAATAATGCAATACAAACGCAAGGACCTTACTTTAAAGTAAAATATCCACAGAGATTGCAGGATCATTATTTGCTTATAAACAACAAAGGAACATTGCATGAATTTATTTTAGAATACCCAAACACCGAATTAGGTACCAGAGCACAAGAGATGTTTACAAATTCTATCAGCAGCATAAGACTTACAGACGAACTAATAGATAATCAAAATTTAATAAATCAAAGACTTTTACACATCAATCTCAAAGAACTTGAGAAAGCAGCTAATATAAATGACTTCAATAGGCAAATTGCAGAAATTCAGTATATTTTGCTTTCAAAAATTTCTACTGATCCAAAAATATTTGATAGTTATTTTCATTTAGCTGGAACTACAATGTTGCTCATTAAAAGGAGCATTCAAGTTCAAAATGCAGAACTAGTTTCTATGGCAAAGTCATTGTTTTTTTCAGCATATCAATATGCAAAAGATATTGATCCAAGCAATCAAAAAATATTGCAACTTGAGCAAATGTGGAATGAAATAAAGAAATATTGAATATAACTACAAACAGTTGCAGTTACAGTTACTGTAAAACGGCTTTTAACAAGATGTTATTTATATAACATGTAAAATAAATCAACGGATTTTAATATTTCACAACAATAATATAATCTTAGTGGCTTTTTTTATGTCATCTGCAAATAAGTTCTACAGTTAACTGGTTTTTTAAACAAGCATGTCATAAAAAACACAGCTGTGTCACGGTATACACAGTATAATTTTCATAAAAAATATCCGTATAACTATTTAAAATCATGAAATTTAATTGTACTCAATCAAATCAATTGCCACTCAAAAATA
>JACQAU010000213.1 GCA_016194835.1 Deltaproteobacteria bacterium | reverse complement strand
GGTTTTACCGGTTTAACTACACTTATAAAGGAAATAAGAGAATTTATCCCGCACAATATCTTTCTTGAATTTGAACCAGGGCGTATTTTGGGTTATCAAGCAGGAAAGGCGTATGCTGAAGTCTTGGATGTTGTGTCTACTAGCGAGGGCTGGGATATTACTCTAAATATTTCAGCAGGATGTCATCTCTGGTGGTCAAAGCCTAAACTTGTTATAAATGAAAAACCTGAGCCCGGTGCGTTGTTAAAAAAAATTCGTTTTTTTGGCCCAACTTGTGCTGAAAATGACTGTATTGGGATTTTTCAATTGCCAACTCCGTATCAAATTGGTGATCAAGTGTGTTTCCACAATATAAGTACTTATTCTCTAATGTGGAACAGGCAGTTCAACGGATGTCTCAGGCTAAAATTATTTGGGAAGGAGATGTATAAATACAATGACTTTGCTAAGTGTTCAAAATCTAAAATTTGCTTACGGGTCTTCTGATTTATATAAAGATACCTCGTTTACTGTTTCTCATGGTGAGCGAGTTGGTCTTATTGGAGGAAATGGAAGTGGAAAATCTACTTTGCTTAAAATCATAAGTGGAGAACTAACCTCAGATTCTGGCAAGGTTGTTTTTCGCAAAGGACTTCGCATTGGTCTTGTTCCGCAATTTATTCCGACCAATATTCTTTCACAAACCATAAAAGAAATGGTTTTAGATGAACTAAATGTTTCTCGTCCAGGGTCAAATATTTTGCCTTATGAAGTACAGATGCAGTTAGAAATGGCTGGGTTTAATAGTTCGGAGTTTGATACTAAAGTTATAAACCTTAGTGGTGGTTGGCTTAACCGTTTATTATTGGTTAGAGCTTTATGTAGTCATCCTGATATTTTTTTGTTGGATGAGCCTTCTAATCACATGGATACTGAGTCAATTCGATTTTTAGAAGAATTTTTACAGTCATTGCCTAATCAAGCATTTGTAATTATAAGTCATGATCGTGAACTTCTTGATCGTTGTACTGAGAGAACTCTGATTTTAAGAGATAAGAATATTTATGATTTTAATTCGTCATATTCATCTGCCAGGAAAAAACTTTTAGAACTTGATGAGGCAGCTGAACACTTAAGATCTAGTCAATGGAAAGAAGCAGATCGTTTGCGTGCGAGTTCAAAACAACTTGCACATTGGGCACATGTTTATGGGAGCAAAAAATTATCGTCAAGAGCAAAAAATATTGAAAGGCGGGCTACCAGAATAGAACAATCCATCGAATCTAAACCATTCGAAATAAGAAGAAAGGTTGAACTTTCTGATTCTATCGAAGAAGCCCGTCTGATACTTAGAATTAACGAACTTGATTTAAAATATAAAATCTCTGGACCATCGCTTGCAAAGATCAGTCAAATGTGGCTAAAGCGTGGTGATCGTGTAGCCTTAGTTGGTCCTAATGGCTGTGGAAAATCCACACTCTTAAGAACGATAGCAGTCTCGACTGGTGAAGATGCTAGTGTTCGTATACATCCAAAAGTGAGTGTGGGTTATTATGAGCAAACTTTGATGCAATTTGAGTCAGATTTTAGTTTATTAAAATATTTGGAAAATAATTGTCCGCAAGAACGTACTAAACTTTTAGGGGCACTTGCAAAAGCAGGGTTTGGACCTGCCACTTGGGAACGAAAAGTAAAGGCATTAAGTGGCGGCGAAAAATCTAGACTAGCTTTTTTGATTTTTCGTCTTAATAAGCCAGATCTGTTGATTTTAGATGAACCCACTAATCACATGGATGTTTTTGGTATTGAGCAACTTGAAAACGAACTGCTGAAGCGAGACGTAAGCGTTCTCTTTGTGAGTCATGATAGGCGGTTTATTGCTAATGTTGGAACCAGAGTTTTTGTATTTAATAATAAGAAAGTAATTGAAAATTATTAGGAGTTTTTATGCATTTTTTTCATAAATCATTGGTAATTGAAAAGATGCAAGGCAGTTGTCAAAACGCATGCCAAGACATCTTGATAACACATGGCGCCAAAGCTTATCAGTTAAAAACAAGACACCCGCATATGGACGAAGCCATAGACAAGCTCAAACGAGGAACAGCTCAAAAGGAACTAAGTCAGCTTATTGGACAAAAAAATGCTGAAAGTCTTTGGCAAATATTGGATGAAAAAAAATTTATAAGAACAAAATTTGTAAATTATTTTGAAAACACAGCATATGAAAAACAAGTGCAATATTTCTCAGAATTTGTAAGCGATCCTAATCAATCCCAGGAACGTTTGCTAAAATCATTTGTAGTTATTGTTGGGTGTGGCGGTACGGGAAATATTATTGCCAGACTTTTAGCAGCTTGTGGAGTTAGGCGATTTGTTCTTATTGATCCGGAGTTTATTGAGGTGTCTAATTTAAATAGACAGATATGCTTTACTCAATGCGATGTGGGAAAACCAAAGGCTGAGGTTTTAAAAACAGTGCTAGAAAATGTAGTTTTAAATTCTGAGATTACTGCAATACAGACTAGAATTGATACTGGTCAGACATTACCTGAGATATTACATGCCTTTCCAAGACCAGATTTAATTGTTTGCGCAGCCGATACACCACCCGTGGATATTCAGATGTGGATTGCAAGAATGACGTTAGAATTTGCAATTCCAACTATTTTTGGAGGTGTAGGAATGTTTTCTGGTACGCTTGGACCGTTATTAAGTACAAGAGAGTCTGCAAATAAGTTTTATTTGTTATGTAAAAAAATAAAAGAAAACAAACTGAATTTTAACTCTGTTTTATCACCTTCAATTTGTTTCACAAATAATGCTATAGCCAATATGATTGCAGAGGATGCGGCTTGGTTTTTGTCTAATATAAAAGTGCCACGCACCTTAGAATGCATGTTGAGTGTAGATACAAATACAAATGAAATAAAAATTATTAGTCATTTTGCCAAAGCAAAGGAAATATTATGAATTATTCTCAAGTTTGCTTGCCAGCATTAACGGTCAAACAAGAGCAG
>JACQAU010000212.1 GCA_016194835.1 Deltaproteobacteria bacterium | reverse complement strand
TCTAACACCAAACCAAAAAAGAACTCTTATGATATGTCTAGCTAAAAAAAACTTCCTTGCTTCTGTAAAAATCCCAAGTCCATTTTGACATAAAACAACCTTGCATCCAGAAGAAAATCGCTTCTTTAGCTCAGAAAGCACACCTTTTAGACTATAAGCCTTTGTTGCAACAATAATAAAAGAATTCTTAGGAAATTTATCTATACCATCCCATCCTATACAAGGAATGAAATATTTTTTATTTTTTCTCTTATTTACAAAAACAATCTCCTTTTGAAATTCTCGGCCTCTCCAATGTTGATTAATAATTACTTTAACACTGGCTGATTTTGAAAATTTTAAAGCTAAAAAACTGCCAACCGAACCACCACCTACAATATAAATAGGACAAGAAAAATAAAATGTTTGTTTTTGATTCACAAATGCTTTAACAAATTCAGCTTGTCATTTGTATCTAAAACCTCTAGCTCTGAATAACCACCAATAAGTTTGTCACCAAAAAATATCTGCGGCATTGTCTTCATTCCAGAAAGCTTATAAAGCCTGTCCCACTCGACGTCATTATTTTCTTCTACTAATTTTTCTTCAAACGCGACATCTCGTCTTGTCATTAACGCCTTAGCTTTTTCACAATACGGACACCCAACCATAGTATAAATTATCACTTTATTCATAACTTAAAATCTACTCCTGTCATTTCCTTTAAATACGACTTTAATAAAGCCTTGAACTCTATACCACGCCCTTTGTCATCTAACCACTCATGTTTATCAAAATCATAATTGAAATGATAGGCCAATCCCTTAGAGGCAATCGCCACCCAAAGTTGCCTCACTGAAGGCTGCGCACTGAACACACACTTTGACCCATCCTGAAAACTAATGGTCATCGATCCTAAAGACTGCTCACACTCAGCCGCATCAGGATCAATATCAACAAAAGCTGCTTCGATCTGATCGAATGTTTGTTTTAAAATCTCTCGATATTCCTTTTCAGAAAGGCATGGGTTACTCATATGTACTCACGTGTTATTTTATTTAACTAGTTTTTGGTCTTGCATTCCACAAAACCAACATCAAAACTGCACCAACTACAGAAAATCCAATCATACTAGGTCCCCACGACCCCCACCCAAAATGATCCAAAAGCCACCCCATACCTAAACCAACAGCAGAACCACCAATGTATTGCATTCCATCAAACATTCCAGCCGCTGTGGCAGCAGCTTTCTTACCGCCAAAATCCATAGAACAAGTCCCAGAAAGCATTGAGTGAACAATGCTAATTGCAAATGAATTTAAAATAAATGCAAATATCACCAAGTTTATACTAGGTGCTGCCCAAATAATGGCTAAGCATAAAATTTGTAAAAAATAACCTAAAAATGCCACTGGTGGTCTCCGACTTTTAAAAACCCAATCTGAAATAGTTCCAGCAAACAAAGCTCCAAAAATACCAGCAACGACTACTGCCATAGCTCCTTTTTGAAATACAGAAGAATTCAATGCCAAATGCTGAGCTTCAACCATGTATCTCGGAAACCACTGTTCAAATCCATGTCGCACAAAACCAGTACAAAATTCAGCACAAGCAATCGTCAATGTAATTGGATTAGTAAACACCTTGTTAAAAACATATTTAAAACTAACTTGCTCTTTATCCCCACTCGAAGCATCTTGCACATCTAGTGGTTGTAAACCGCAATCTTCAGGGTTATTTTGAACAAACAAATAAGTCAAAAGTGACATAATCGCAATAATTCCCGATGGCACAAAAAACACCCATTGCCATGGGAGCGCAAGCACCAATATAGGACCAATAAAATAAATAAGCGCTCGTCCACTTTGTATCATAGCTCCAAATATTGCCGAAAACACACCACGTTCACTAATATGAAACCAACTCGCATTTACTTTAATCAGAGAAAGCGCACTATAAGACTGAAAATAAGAATTCATTGCCCACACGGTAGCAAAATAACCCAATAAAAATGTCCCAGTACCTAAAAATCCCAAATATGCACCCAGTCCAAACAGAATATTAAAAAATACCGTCCCAATAGATCCAATAAGCATGGCTCGCCGGCCACCAATCTTATCTGCAATGGGACCATTAAAAAAAGCAGAAAAACCATAAATCGAAAGCGCTGCCGTAATGATGGCACCTATCTGAGTTTTATCCCAACCATAACTATTCGAAAGAGACTTATTAACAAAGGACAAATTGTATCGACCCATATACATGGCTGAGTACGTAAGTCCTAGAGTTAACCAATTTAGACATCTTCTTGTCCTAAAATCCCTTGAATGAACAATCCTAATATCCGTAGGCTGCATCTTTACACTTTGTACAACACTTTGTACATCTGGCACACTTGGCATAACAGAACCCCCTTTCACAGGTTCTGTCTCACAAGTGCTTTTTTAAATCAATGAGTTTCATTTCTTTATCTTTTATGCACAAGGCTATTTCACCTTTTAAAAATGACCATAGCTCTTCTCCGATGAGCTCACAAGCTTTCTGGGTTAATATCTTCTCTTCAACCCAAGCATGTGGCCAATCATGTGGATTTTTTGCATTGGAGCGGATTAATTGTAAATATTGAGATGATTTAATTAAATACTTAAGTGCTATCTGATGTTTTTTTGCGCACACCGCAGCATAGCATGTCAATAAATTTATCACTTGCTGTTCTTTTGCGGTTGGAGTTTTTTTAACTTCAAATTTGCGCGGCATCAAGTTATCAATAATGACTAATGCATTCTGAATAGCTTCTAAAATAGCTTTCCCACTCTTTTGCATTTCGCCTTTTGAAATGCCTCTAAAATTTTTTAAATGCTGAATGTCTTTCGGGCGAACCATCGCTAAATCTAAAAGCACGCCATCATCTGCAAGCCATCTCCTTGGGATATCTAACTCCCGCACACGTGCCTCTCGCCACTTCATTAGCGCAACGAGAGCAGCAAAAGACTCAACATCTAATTTTCGTCCACTAGCCAGTTTTTCAGCTAAAAACATAGGGTCTGGAACATAAAGTGAAGGATCTTCATACTGTGTAGAAAGCTCTAACGCCCAAGCTTTTCTATTTAAATTTTCTAATTTTTCTAATATTTTTTTACATAAATTAACTAAATGAATCACATCTACATGTGCATATTCTAACAATGGTTTTGGCAATGGTCGCACTCCCCAATGTGATCTCGCATGGCCTTTTTTTATTTGCACCCCCAATTCTTCCTTTAATAAAAAAGACAAGCCAACACTGTCACCGTATCCACACAGCGCTGAAGCAATAGAAGTATCCAAACATGGAGAAACAAAAAAACCGTAAGCAGTATAAAAACATTCTTGATCCCCCTGAATAGCGTGCCCTACCTTCAAAATATTTTTGTCTTTAAAAACTTGAAGAAGTGGGCCCAGCTTTTCACTTCCCATATGAGCATCGATCACCCAGGATTGTTTTTCTGTGGCTACCTGGATAATTTCAAGTCTGGGGAAAAAAGATGTTTCTTTTACAAATTCAGTATCAAAACCTATGATTGTCTCTTGTTTTAAAGCTGAACAAAGTTCCAATATTTCATTAGATTTTGTTATAAATGAGAAATGGTCGTCACACACGTTTTCACTATATCCGTACTTCATCAAACCATCAAGCAGCATTACTGATAGGAGTATTTTCAGTTTGTTCAATTTTAGACACAGTAAATACACGTATTCTAACCTGTGCAGCAG
>JACQAU010000211.1 GCA_016194835.1 Deltaproteobacteria bacterium | reverse complement strand
GTCGTAATAAAAACCATTTTCGATGGTTGGGCCAATTCCAAATTTAGCGTTTGGCCAAAGATTTTTTACAGCATGTGCCATTACATGGGCGCAAGAGTGACGCATTGTATCTAGCGGGGAGTTTATTTCCGGTTCACTTAAGCCTTCTGGCAAATCTTTTGGTAAGTCTTCTAGTAAGTCTTTTGGTAAGTTTTCAGTTGCGCACATAATTGAATATGAAGTATAACTTATTTTTAGTGGCTTTGCCATACGCTTTATTTTAATTATAAGGAGATCAAACCTTGTTTAACATATTTAATAGCTCTAAATATATTGTAAGCATGTCTTTACTGGTTGCTTTTGTGTTAGGTGGTTGTGCTACTGCACGCACAGTATCTATGCAGCCCGGAAAGGGTGGAGTGGTTTCTTTGAATCCTCCACAGAATCCTGAAGCTAGGGCAAAAGCCGAAGAGCTTATGCGTTCAAATTGTCATGGTAAGAAATTTGAAATTGTCGAAGAAGGAGAAGCCGTAATTGGCCAGGAAGTTTATGGAAAGCAAGACACTTCCTTGGGTAAATCTAGTATTTGGTCCACATCTTCGTCTACTACCGAGAATAAAACAGAGTGGCGAATTACTTATAAGTGTATTTAGCTAATAAACCTAGTTTAAGAAAAGCCACAGCAGATGATATTGCACAAATTTTAGAAATCGAATCAAAAGCTACGCCTGCTCCTTGGACTCAGGATGGTTTTAGCAAAGAATTATCAAAGCCATATAGTCATTTTTTAGTGCTTACTGATGATGAGACAGATAGCATGGTTTTAGGATACATAGTGTTTTGGATTTTAAAAGACGAGTGTGAGATTTTCAATTTAGCAGTTCATTTGGAGTATAGAGGCTTGGGTTATGCAAAAATCATGCTGCGAAAAGCTTTAGACATGGCGTTGCACGCAAATGTAAAAAATATAGTATTAGATGTTAGAAAGGGCAATGATGCTGCTATTTCCTTATATCAGAGCTTGGAGTAAAAGTAGATTTTGCAGCAGCTCACCACATTGTTGGATATCCCGGAGATTGCTCTAGACAGCACGGACATAATTGGGTTATTGAGGTTTTTGCAAGATCAGAGACTTTGGATAAACTAGGTCTAGCAATGGACTTTAGAGAACTAAAAAATCTTGTAAAAGAACTAATAGCGTCTTGGGACCATCAAGACCTAAACACACTCAAAGATTTCAAGGCTGTTAATCCTACTGCTGAGGTAATTGCAAAGTTGATGCATGAAAAACTAAGTGAGCACATAAAAGGTAGATCTATTTGGATTGATAGGGTTAGTGTTTGGGAAAACGACAGATGTTCGGCTACTTATTTGGTGGTATGTAAATAAAATCTATTGTATAAAAATTTTTAATGACCAACTCAAAAAACAGCTTACTCCTGCTATCCGGTGGCTTGGATTCGGCAGCTAATTTTGCTATCGGCTCTGAAAGAAATGAAATAGTTCGCGCGCTAACATTTAAATATGGCCAGCGTGCACAAGCAAAAGAACTACAGGCTGCAATAGAACTATGTCAATATTACAGAGTAGAACACCAAGTTTTAGATCTCTCCTGGCTTGGGGCTTTAGGTGGCAGCGCTCTAACTGACAAAAATCAAAGTCTTCCCAGACTGAATACTCACGAACTCGATCAACTAGATATTATAAAAAAAACAGCTAAAGCAGTTTGGGTGCCAAATAGAAACGGTATATTTATTAATGCAGCTGCAGCAGTTGCTGAAAGTTTAAATATTAATCAAATAATTGTTGGTTTTAATATCGAAGAAGCACAAAGTTTTCCTGATAACTCGGTTGAGTTTTTAAAAAAAATTACAGATTCACTTTTTTACTCAACTGCAAATCATGTTCAAGTGTCTTCTTATACGGCCGAATTAAATAAAACTGAAATAGTAACGAAACTTCGTTTATTATCCAGACCTTTCCCATTCGAAAAAATTTGGAGCTGTTACGATGGTGGCGACAAGCCCTGTGGAGTCTGTGAGTCTTGTAAAAGATTTTTAAGAGCAATAAATTTAACTACTTGCACTATAGAGCGACCAGTGATTTAATCCAAACTATATGTGTCCCCATGTCCAAGATTATATTAGAAATATGCGCCCTTATATCCCTGGTAAACCTATAGAAGAAACTAGGCGAGAATATAATTTAAAAAAGATTATCAAACTAGCCTCAAATGAAAACCCACTGGGTCCTAGTCCTAAAGCACTAGTGGCTATTGTTGATTCTCTGCGGGAGCTACACCGTTATCCTGACGGATCGTGTTATGAACTAAAACAAGCTTTGGCTCAACACTTAAATACGGTGCCTTCTAGTCTTTTTATTGGCAACGGATCTAACGAAATTATTGATTTGATCATTCGTGCATTTTGTATTCCTGGAGATTTTATATTAACTGCTCAGGCTGCTTTTATAGTTTATAAACTTTGTGCCCAGATCCATGGCGCAAAAACTATTGAAATTCCAATTTCAGATCAGTTTCAATTTGATCTAATGGCTATGGTAGAGCAAATTAAACAAAATGATAAAATAAAAATTGTTTTTCTAGCAAATCCCAATAACCCAACTGGAACGTTTTTCGATCATCTTGAAATCAGAAAATTTTTAACAGAAGTATCCAAAGTCAGGCAAGGTGCTGTGCTTGTAGTGATAGATGCTGCATACATTGAGTATTTAACTCATGATAACGCTTCAGATCCCACATTGCTTTTTAAAGAGTTTACAAACTTGATTGTACTAAGAACATTTTCTAAAATTTATGGTCTTGCGGGTTTAAGAATAGGCTATGCAGTTGGAAAAGAAGAACTGCTTTCTACTTTAGAAAAAGTCAGACAGCCTTTTAATGTAAATACTTTGGCTGTGATAGCTGCAACTCATGCTTTAAAAGATCAGGAATTTGTCAAAAACTCTAAAGAAATCAACACACAGGGAAGGCTTTTTTGGGAAAAAAACTTCGTAAACCATGGTATTACATTTTGGAAGACACAAGGAAATTTTGTTTTAGTTAACACACAAAAAAGTTTCGGTAAGTCTGGAGCTGAGGTATACCTAGAGTGTTTGAAGCATGGTATTATTTTCAGACCGTTGGCAAATTATGGTTTGAATCATGCCTTAAGAATTAGTATAGGTTTGCCAGAGGAAAATCAGGTTGCTCTTGATATTCTGATGAGCCAAAAAGATGGATGAAAACATGCATATTCCTAAACAAGGCATTGTGATTGCCATTGATGGTCCGGCAGGGACTGGCAAAAGCTCTGTGACTCGTTTATTAACAGAAAGATTGGGTTTTATTCATATTGACACCGGCGCTCTTTATCGTGCCATTGCTTATTTGGCGCATGGACAAAATGACGGAAATAATGTTTTAGAACCCAAGGCTTCTCAACTGGCTAAAACTGCACATTTAGAATTTAAACTTAATCCAAAGCTTGTGCCGGTTAACCGTATTTTTGCCAACGGCAGTGATGTAACCGATTTTATTCGTACACCTTTGATTAGTATGCTTGCAAGCCAAGTGTCTTCGTATTCGCAAGTGAGGGCAGCGCTTTTGGGGTTGCAAAGAAGACTTGGTTGTCAGGGCAATTCTATTTTAGAAGGCAGGGATATTGGAACAGTAATTTTTCCGGATGCGGATCTGAAGTTTTTTTTGACCGCCAGTTCTTTTGAAAGGGCAAGGAGAAGATTTTTGGAGCTTAAAGAAAACGGCGGTGACTCTCCACCTCTGAGTGAGTTAAAAAAGCAAATTCAAAAAAGAGATTTGCAGGATAGTTCACGCGCAGTAGCGCCACTTAAAAAAGCACAAGATGCTTTGACCGATCGTTTAGGGGATGTTATTTTATCTACTCCGGTGCTCGAAGTGTTAAAACAATACAATCCGGATTCTCATATTACGTTTATGGTGCGTGAAAGCGTGGTGCCTTTGTTAAAAGGACTTCCTTTTGTAGACGATGTTATGATTTTCGATCCCAACGAAAGACATAGTGGATTGAATCATGGACTTAGCGGACTTTTTAATTTGATACATGATTTGAGAACGCGGGTTTTTAGGATTTCTGTTGTTCTGCAAAGCCAATGGATGATTGCTGCCGCTCTTTTTGCTGCAGGTGTGAAGTATCGTGTAGGGCCTTTGAGTAAACCACATTCGTTTTTGTTTTTTAATAGGGGATTAAGACAAAAGCGATCATATGTAGAAATGCACGAAGTGGATTATAACCTGCAACTTTTGAGAAGGCTTGGGATGCGTATTGGTACGCGAAAATTTATTCCAAAGGTTTTTATTTCAGATGCAGTCAAAAACGAAGCAAGGGAATGGTTAACTCAGAAAGGAATTAAGCAAAATTCAAAAACGCTTATTTTGGTTCATCCCGGAATGGGGGGATCCGCACTCAATTGGCCGGAGAGTCATTATGCAGAGCTTATTTTGCGATTAGTGAAAGAAAATTTTCAGGTTTTAGTTACTTTTGGGCCACAAGAAGATCTTTTGATGGCTAGAATTCAAGACATGCTAGGTGCTTTGAAGGACAAAGTAGTGTTTTACGGGTGCAAGGATGTGGGTCCTATCGAAAAGCTTGGTGCGCTAATGTCTTTTGCAGATCTGGTTGTGGTGCCCAGCACGGGTCCATTGCATATAGCTACTGCATTGGGTGTGCCTATAGTGACATTTTTTTCTCCAATTAGAGTGCAAAGTGCAAATAGATGGGGTCCTTATTTGGCTGATGAGTCAAAAGCAAGCATTTTGGTGCCTGATGTGTATTGTGGACAGGATTTTAAGTGTTTAGGAAACCTTTGTCATTATTATCCGTGTATGCGAAGTTTGTCTGTCAATTATGCGTTAGAAGAAATTCATAAACAATTAAAACGAAAATAAAGGGGGCGAAAATGCCAAAACAACAAAAACCAATACAGACGGTGTGGCCAATCCATGCAGCCAGTTGGGATAAAAAGAAATTAGATAAAATATTAAAATCTATAGCTGGTGCAAGAGTTTTAGTAATTGGTGATGTTGGGGTGGATAGATATACTATTGGTTTGGTCGAAAGGATTTCTCCCGAAGCACCTGTTC
>JACQAU010000216.1 GCA_016194835.1 Deltaproteobacteria bacterium | reverse complement strand
TGACACAGAACTTTTTACATTATAGTTAAGTGTTGAGTTTTGAACTTCAGAATTGAGTCCGGCAGTTTGGTCAAGCAAATACCCAGAAGTGCCAATTGGCTCATTGTGATCGGCTAGGCCTAATGGCAAAAACATAAAAAAAGTTAACAGCGCATTTAAATATTTCATAAAACCCCCTTATTTAGGACTTGTCCTTATTGATATTGTATTACTTTATTGCAAAAACCTAGCCAAAAACTTTAGTAACACAGCGCTTATTTTTTTTATTTTTCCTCTATTAAATTAATACACGGAGCGTTTGCGTTATAAACAAACCAAAATAATGGTTTCATTTTGGCCTTAAAACAGGGCTCATTTTGTCTCTAGTAAAAAATGTCTTGCAGTGCGTGATATGTAATTTTTTGCTATTAAAGTGTTATTTATCTATATTTTTTTATTATTTTTAATTTAGGTACAATATTTGCTTTAAATGCATCACTATCACTTAAAACTGGTGAAAACGGGAATGCTTGTACTTTGCCACTGGCACTCTTTTGTTAATTTATGGCAAAAACTAGGGGGATCTCTATGAAGATCATAAAACTTCTATGCCTTATGATTCTAGCAATTGGGGCGATGAATGTATTAGCTGATGAACTAAATCCCAGCTTTCAAGCTCCACAAGGAGTCATTGTTCGCGAGGATAACGCAGGGAATAAAGATGTTTTTAAAACAAACGTTGAAAAAATAGCTGATGAAGCTACTGCAACAAACGCAATTACTGAAAGCGTGACGCCAGAAAATGTAATTTCAAATATTAAAGTTGGAAATGAACTGGATCTCACAACTTCAGATGAGCAGTGGCATCGTTGGGCTAGTGCATTCCTATATGCAACTGGATACAGCCATAATTATTACACATATAATTGTTATCATGTAACAAACTACTATTATCCATCTTACCGCTGGAGTTATGGGAGTTATTCTTATACACACTATTCGCACTCTTATTATAATCCATACTATTATTATCACCGCTGGTAATAAATCATAGATTCTACCCTGGGAAATAAAACATTTCCTAGGGTAGATCGTTTTGTTAGATGGAGGCATTATGTTTAAAAAAATACTTTTTATTTTCTTAATTCCTGTTTATGCGTTTGCCATTAACGAGGTTTATGAACCAGAAAAGATAAGAGAAAATTTTGGTCTCAACGCATATATATCTTCAAATAAAATTAAGGATATTAAAATAGCAGTTTTAGATAATGGTTTTTTGGGCTTTCAAAAAGATAAAAAATTTCTTCCACCAACAGCTGAACTAATAGAACTTACACAAATACCACAATCACCAACCAGTCATGGGCTAGCTATGGCACAAATTGTATGGGCTCTAACTGGTAAGTCAGAATTGGGACCGAAATTTTTCTTAATTAATACAAATGGTTTTTCAAACCTAAAAGCAGCAACAGAGTTTGTAATAAATCAAAAAGTAGATTTTGTGCTTTATAGTCAGACATGGCCTTTTGGGAGCAATTTTGATGGTACTGGTTTTATTAATGCGCTTGTCACTCGGGTTACTCAAAACGGTATTATTTGGATTAATGCAGTAGGAAATAGTGGCGGTATGGTTTACAACGGTTGGGTACAAAAACAACAAAATCCAACTAACGGATGGTTACAATTTGATCAAAAAGATTATTTGCGATTTGAAAATAAACTAGACGAAAACAACGTTACAGTAACTTTAAGCTGGACAGATTTTCAGGAATCAGAAAACTACAACACGACAAAAGATTTAGATTTATTTATTTATAACGACAAAGACGTTCTTGTTGGATCATCAGAACTGATTCAAAAAGGCGAGGCTCCTAAGCCAGGTGAGACCTCTAAACTTTCAAGCCACGCAAGAGAAGTGGCTCAATTAAATGCGCTAGATCGTGGAAATTATAAAATAAAAATAATGGTAAAATCAAAAAATTTTGAATCTAAAGATCGTTTTCGTGTACTTTTAAAGTCAGAAAAAGAAACTGTCTTTACTGATAAGAGCATAGGTGGTGAAATTATGCCTCCAGCTGATAATCCAAATGTTATTTCTGTAGGTTTTCTTAATCCGGTTTCAGCAACAGGACCTACTTTTGATGGAAGAAAAAAACCAGAGATTTTATTATCAGATGCGCGTGTTGGCTTCACTAATGGTGAACAAGTACAAGGGACTTCGTCTGCGGCGGCATTATTAACGGGTGTGTTGGCAGTATTAAAATCAGAAGCGCCAAATTTAAATGACAAAAACTTAAAAAAATATATCTCGTTATTAGGACAGGTGGAAGCTCAGCCAGATCTAATACCTGGTTCATTAGGGACCTTGTCTACTTGGGTAAAATCTTTCATTACATTAGATATAATGGCAAATATAGTGGTCATGCGACATAGGTTACAAAATTACGATGTTGTATTAATCCCAGTTGACCCTCTCGACATACCAGCAATAAAAAATGCTGGTGCTTACAAAATTTTACCAGATGATATTATTGTGGCTTCTCCAAGTAATCAGCGTTGGTATACTTTCCCACAAGCTCAGAGTCGACAAATAAAACCACCTCTTGTAGAGTTTAGAAAAGCAAATATGGGGCAAGGAATTTGGAAAACACCAACACCAGAACAGTTAAGAGTGTTGTTTCAATAGTGAAGTAACAGTTACTGTTACAGTTCAGTCTACTGTTACTGAACAGTTACCGCTTATTTTTTAGGATACAGTAAACAATATAAACATGCTGCAACATTATCCGCAGTTTTAATCAAGTCTAAACGTTGCTCGTCTATTATATCTAGAATGCTTTGAACTTCTCTAGTAGACCCAAAAGCAAAAGAATAAAATCTTCTTTGATCTTTCTTTGAAATTCTTCCATAACCCTCAGAAATATTCAAAACAATACTGCTAGAAGCTCTTAAGATGCTAGCACCGGTTAGGAACTGGTCCACAATCACCGGAACACCAGGGACAGGGTCCACCGAGCAGGAAGTATACCAAGCATACCTAGGTAATATGATAATCTAAAACTATTTAGAGATTATATAATGAGCACAGAGAGAT
>JACQAU010000215.1 GCA_016194835.1 Deltaproteobacteria bacterium | reverse complement strand
GCTTTCGCTATTTTTGGTCGAAAAGCCGGTTTCACAGGACCATGCATTTAGATTTACACAAAAACATGGAGGTTGTATCGAAGGCAAAGCTATTCCCACAATCGGTTATCGCGGAATGCATTCTTACGAAGTGAAATTTGATAACTATTTTGTACCACAAAACTCCTTAGTCGGCGAAGAAGGCGGGATGGGCAGAGGATTTTATTTACAAATGGATGGATTTGCGGCAGGAAGGCTTCAAACTGCTGCAAGAGCAAATGGATTGATGCATGCTGCTTTAGAAAAAGCGATTTCTTATGCAAATGATCGAATGATTTTTGGTAAAAAAATTTCAGAACACCCGGCATCTTCAGAAAAATTGTCCCGCATGACTGGAGCACTTTTGGCTTCGCGCGCGCTTACTTATTATGCGGCACAGAACATAGAAGAAGAAGATGGAAATATCTTAGCAGCTATGGCAAAATTATTTGCTTCACAAACTGCAGAATGGTTGACCAGAGAGGCTCAACAAATCCACGGGGGTATGGGATATGCCGAAGAATTTGCTGTTTCTCGGTATTTTCTAGACGCAAGAGTTTTATCAATTTTCGAAGGAGCTGAAGAGGTCTTGGCTATCAAAGTTATTGCCCCGGCACTCTTGGCAAACTCCACATATAAGGGTTTCGGAGAACACTCAAGAAAGGAGACAGATGTATAATCAAATTACCTGGAAACCATGGGATGAATGTGCACCACAAATAAAAACTGAAGATATAATCTATTATCCAACATACGGTAGATATCTGGAAGAATTTCATCCCGGTGAAGTGTTTGTGCATCCACGTGGCATTACTCTACACCCAAGTCTTGCACAAGATTTTGCAACTACTTTTATGGAAGCATGTCCTTTATTTTTAAATAAATCTTATGCAAAAGAACTTGGTTTTGAAGATCAAGTGGTTTCACCACTAATGCTTTTGTCTACTGCGTTAAGTTTAGGAGTTCAAAATGAATCTGAAAAAGCAATTGCACATTTAGGTTATTACAATGTCTGTTTTCCTAAGATCACTTACGTTGGCGAAACAATGCGATCTATAACTAGAGTTTTAGACCGAAAGGAAAAAGCTCAAGGCGAGCCTGGTATTGTTCATGTGCAAACTTTAGGGCTAAACACTAAAAAAGAAGTGTTGGTGAGATATGAAAGAAAAATAATGATCCCTTCTAGACCGGAAGCAGAAAAAAAAACTGAATCTCAGAAAACACTACAAAAAGTAGACTTCCCATGGTTTCAATCCGCAGATATTGCCTTACCAGAAAGATGCTGCCAAGTGCTAGGTGGCCAGACGTTAGATGGGTGGACTGCTGGAAAAACTTATTTTGAAGATTTCAAAGCAGGACAAATCATTATCCACCACAATGGTAGAACCATAACAGACGAACACATTCCCTGGACTTATCGATTGGGTAATACTCATCCACTTCATTATGATTCTATTTATACACAAGCTCTTTCAGCCCCCATGGGTGGGACTCCCGTTGTTTATGGTGGACTAGTTTTTTCTTGGATTGCAGGGCTTGCCAGTCGAGATACTACAGAAAACATGATTTGGGATTTAGGATATACTCAAGGATACCACACTCAGCCGGTTCGTTCCGGTGATACACTTTATGCTATTTCACGAATACTGAAAAAAGAGGAATCTATATTCCCTTATGCTGGGATAATAACAATTCAACTAATTGGTTTAAAAAATATTTCGAGTGCTAAAGCAATACAAAAATTTGGAAAAGAGCTTTTTATAAAGGAAAACAATAAAAAAACATTGGGGTTAGAAAAAAATTCAAATAAAATTTTTGAAATCGAAAGAAAAGTGCTCATTCGAAAGCTACTAAAATGAAATTGCCGGCTTTATTAGATAATACAGACAAGCCAGGTGAGTTTCCATTTACAAGAGGGTTGTATAAAGAAGGCTATCGAAAACGGCTTTGGACAACTAGGCAGTACTCGGGTTTTGGAACTGCAGAAGAAACTAACGAGAGATTTAAGTTTCTTTTAGCTCAAGGACAAACCGGGCTTTCTTTGGCATTTGATTTGCCCACACAAATGGGTCTGGACTCTGATCATCCAAGATCAATGGGCGAAGTTGGTAAAGTTGGAGTTGCTATTAATTCGATCATAGATATGGAAACTGTTTTAAAAGATATACCGCTTGAGAAAGTTTCTCTTTCGATGACCATCAACGCAACAGCACCGATATTAGTCGCACTTTTACAAGTAGTCGCAGAAAAACGCGGAGTTTCGCCATCGCTGATTTTAGGCACTGTGCAAAATGATATTTTAAAAGAATATATAGCCCGAGGAACTTACATCTTTCCACCCACTCCATCAATGCGATTAACAACAGATC
>JACQAU010000237.1 GCA_016194835.1 Deltaproteobacteria bacterium | reverse complement strand
GGTAGAAGATTTATTAAAAGAAATTAAACTTCGAGCAGCAAGAAATGAACGTGTTTTAGTAACAACATTGACAAAAAAATTAGCAGAAGAGCTTACAAAATATTATCATGCACAAGGTATAAAAGTGAAATACCTGCATTCAGATATTGTAACTTTGGAGCGTATTGAAATTTTAAGAGATTTGAGATTAGGTGCCTTTGATGTTTTGATTGGTATTAATTTATTACGAGAGGGATTGGATTTGCCAGAGGTTTCGCTAGTCGCGGTTTTAGATGCAGACAAAGAAGGTTTTTTACGAAGTGAAAGATCTTTGATCCAGACAATTGGCAGGGCTGCCAGAAATGTAGAGGGTTTTGTAATTTTATATGCTGAAAAAATAACAGAAAGCATGAAAAAAGCTATGTTTGAGACAGAGAGAAGACGATTTTTACAAGAAAAATATAATAAAAAACACGGTATTATACCAACAACTATTGTTAAAAAAATACGTGATTCCATTAGTGCTTCTTATGTTAGTGAGTCAAAAAAATCCGCGTCTATTGTGATGCAACTGGATCTGGTAGACGAGGGTGTACAGTTAGACAGAGTAAAGGAACTGACGGGTGAGTATTTTACTACAATAGATAAGCTTCCTGAAGCAATTGAGGTGATGGAAAAGGACATGAAAGAGAAGGCCAAGCTCTTACAGTTTGAAGATGCGGCACTGCTTAGGGATCGTGTGAAGAAGCTTAAGAGTTTGGCGATGTTTCTAAAATAATGCTGCATTATTCATTAAGGATAAAAATGAAGTAACAAAAATGCTACATTTGAAGCTCCCTTGACTGCGGCATAAAATTGTTTTTGCACATATAGGTTTACTTCAAAGTGAGGTCTTGGAAAATATTGAACCCCAACTCCAAAAAACCTATTAAGAGAATTGTTTTTTGAAAAGTCAGTGCGTTGAAATTCGATAGTTGTAAAAGCATATAATCCTTGCAAGAATTCGTATGCAATCTTACTGTAGTTTGCTAATCCAGATTGAGCTTGTGTGCTTATTGGATGCAAAACTTCCTGGGAGTGTCATACTTGTAAATACAAACTTAGCACTTGGATATTTTTCAGTATCTAGATATTTTTTTTTCATATGTGTATTTCTAAGGGTTATGCCTGTATCAAGGCTATCTAGATTAAAGCTTGTAGTTCCAGTAATGACCACACCATCAATAATTAGAGTGCCTTTGGCCTTTTCTCCTTTGCCATTTATTTTTAAAGCACTTGGTCTACCGATTGCTTTAAATGCTACTGAGCCATTGCATTTTTCTAAGTCTACAAGCCATTTTTGTAGCTTTGTTTCAGCAAAAACAATCTGGTTTAAAAGTAGAATTAAAACCGTTATAAACTTCATGAAGCGCATTCCTACTCTGTGTGCATACTATGTTGATCAGGTTAATGTTCCCACACTTCTAAATTACTTTTGAGTTGACTATACCCCTGCAGGGGTATAGTCAAGCTATAAGCTGATGGTGGTAATTATCAAATAAAAAGGATACCAGCAATAAAAAATCTCACTTTGATTTTTTGTATTGCCATAAGTTGAGTTCTACTATTGAAAAGTTTTTTTTGTTTTTTATCAGTTTTGTGTCTGCTCAGCGGTTGTCGTTTCTATTATAAAGAGAAGCCACAAAGTAGTGTAGATAATGTGTCTAGTGACAATGGAAACGTTGCTGCATCATATCAGATGGTGCATGAGAAGGTTTTTGCTGTCCATTGTATCTTCTGCCATGGAAATGCAGGCGGTGTAAATTTAGAATCTTATATTAATGTAAAGAAGAATCTAAGCGCAATAGAAAACGTTACACTTGTCGTAAAAACAATGCCAAAGAATGGCGTGCTAACTACTTCTGAATCAACGCTTTTGTCAGCATGGATTAAGGCTGGTGCACCTGAAAATATAGCAGTGGTTAGTCAAGCTGTAACTTTAGATGAGCCACTAAAACCATCTTTTAATTCAATTAAGGAACATATTATAGATAAGCGTTGT
>JACQAU010000236.1 GCA_016194835.1 Deltaproteobacteria bacterium | reverse complement strand
TTTGGGCTATCCAATAAGACAAAAATAACAACTTTAGGCTCTACACCTAGAGGATACCCAACAAAAGAAGCTATATAACGCGAGCTAGAATATTTACCTGTTTCCGAATCCACAACTTGCGCAGTCCCAGTTTTTCCAGCAATTTCATAACCTTCAAGTTTTGCTTTTACCGCAGTTCCATTTTCTAAAGTCGTACTTTTTAAAGCTTCATTTACCGAATCAACCACTTTTTGAGAGAGAATCCGTTTGGCAACTTCTGATGAGCTACTTGAAACCTGATTTTTAATAAGTTTAGGCTTAACTAACCATCCTCCGTTAGAAAACACAGCATAAGCCCTCATCATTTGTATTGGAGTTACTAAAACTCCTTGCCCAAATCCTATAGTTGCTAACGTTAAGGGTTGCCAAGTCTTTCGAGCAGGAATCTTTCCAACTATCTCACCTGGAAAATCCACTCCCGTACGACTTCCAAAACCAAAAAGCTTGAGCGTGTTGAAAACTTTATCTTGCCCAAGCTTTAGTGCAACTTTTGCAGCACCAATATTACTGGAAACTTGTATTAGCTTTTTAAGACTAAGCCATTCAAATTGTTCATGTTTTTCTGCTTCTGTAATTTGTTTTCCTTGTATATAAAATGTCCCTTTTTCTCCCCAAACAAGATCTGTTAATTTCATGCCCGAAGATAACGCACCAGCTAAAATAACTGGCTTCAATATTGATCCCGGCTCAAATCCATCAGTAATTGCACGATTTCTCCTTTTAGATGAAGCTATATTTTTATCGTTTGGATTAAAAGTAGGTTCATTTGCTAAAGCTAAAATCTCTCCCGAAACTGCATTCATAATTATCGCAGCTCCGGCACTAGAGCCTGTTCTAATCACTGATTTTCGCAACTCATTTTCTGCTGCAAACTGTAAAGAAGAGTCAATAGTCAAAATTATGCTTTCGCCTTCTTTTAAATAATCAGCCTGTGTAATATCAAAGAAAGTAGGCCTACCTAATGCGTCTTTAATGGCGTTTACAGATGCAGCTTTTCCCTGAAGCTTTTCATTTTCAAGCAGTTCAATTCCTTCTAAACCCTCAGAGTCAACATTGACATCGCCTAAAACGTGCGAGGCTAATTCCCCATGTGGATAAATGCGTTTACTTTCTCGAACTAACCAAAGACCATTAATCAGATTTCCAGAAGCATCCATTAGACGCCCTCTTTTGAGTTTGCTCAACTCATAATCAGTTAAGTGCCTTTTTATCCATGCAAATTCTTTTTTTTCTCTTAATTTTTCAAATATTTTTTCATGAGGAACTTCTGTTATCCTGGCAAGTAAATGAGAAATAGATTTTTTATTATTTATTTTTAATGGATTTGCCGCCAGGCTTTGAGTTTCAATATTGATTGCTAATGGTTCTGAGTTCCTGTCTAATATAGATCCACGGCGGGGGCGAATAAGTACTTTTGATTGAAACTGTCTTTTGGCTAAACTTTCAATTCTGATATCACGAATTAGTTGTAAATAAATTGCTCTTCCTAAAATAAAACAAGCAATCAAAATGCAAAGCAACATGACACTGGTAACTCTATTTTTTAAAGGATCTATTACAAGCTTACTCACTTGAGATAAACCACCTGTTCTGATTTTGGTTGTGTGAGACCAAATTTACTTTTTGCAAGAACTTCGAGTCTTCGTGGAGATTTCAGCCCCGCTACTAATAAATTTTTTTGTTCTTTTTCTTGCTGAAGATTACGAATAAGTTTTCCATTTTGATCAATTGCATACGTGGTCCTAACAATAGCTAACCTAATCCAAACGGTCATTACGGAAAAAACAATTAATACTGGAAATATCCAAACCGGGAACCAACGTTGCATTATATACTCCCTGGTATACCAGGGAGTATACTCCTTGACAGAATTTCTTTGATCTGACGTTCTGCAACTCTAAGTTTTGCACTGCGTGCTCTAGGATTGTTATTGATTTCGTCTATAGACGGAATAATCGCCTTTTTAGTCAACACTTTTAAGCCAAGCTGTGGATTTTTAAACGTTTGTTTAACCATTCTATCTTCGAGTGAATGAAAACTAAGAACCGCCACTCGTCCCCCCTCTTCTAAACAAAGTATACCATTATTTAAAAGCTGATCGAGTTCTTGAAGTTCTTCATTTAAATAAACTCTAAGAGCCTGAAAGCACCGCGTTGCAGGATGAGTTTTGTGGTATCTAAATCTCGCCGGCACAGAGTATAAAATTACATTGGCTAACTGAGTTGTAGTTTTTAACTCTCCCTGTGATCTGGCATTTATAATATTTGCAGCAATGCGCTTTGAAAACCTTTCTTCTCCATAGAGACTAAAAATTTCTACTAGTTTTTTTTCAGAAACAAATTTTAAAAATGTCTCACAGCTCACTCCTGCGGTTGGGTTAAAACGCATATCAAGTGGACCTTCTCTTAAAAAACTAAACCCTCTTTGTGGATTTTCGATCTGATCACTCGAAAAACCAAGATCCGCTAAAACTCCTAAAACTAAACGACCTTTTGCTATGTCACTTAATGAGCTAAACTTTGTACACTGAAGTTCCAATTTACCATCTAAAATTTCATGTTCAAAGTTTTCCTGTGCTGTTTGTATGACTTGTGGATCTTGATCTAGAGCTAAAACTTTATGCTTTTGTAGCCTTGGATCTTCAGCAAATTTTTTTAAAAACGCCTTCGTATGTCCTGCGCCCCCTAAAGTGCAATCCACAAGCCAGCTTGGCTGATCTGCTTGATAAAACCGTTCAATAAGATAATCACATATTGTGTTAAGTAGAATAGGAATATGCACAAAGTGATTTTAGCACATAAAGCTTATTTTTTCTTTTCTAGCTTTTCTATTTTTTCAACCATAATAATCCACTGTCTTTCGGTTGTCTCAAGTTCCTTCTGTAGTGTTCCTAATTCTGTTATCCAGTTTTTAACTTCAGAATGATTTGGATTATGCGCTAATTTTTCATTCAGAAATCGCATTCTAGTTTGTTGCCAACCCAGTTTATCTTCTAACTCAAATCGTTCTCGCTCTGCTTTTCTTAATGTCTTTTCAATGATTTTTTTCTCTTCTTTTAAATTAACTTTTTTAAAGTCGGCTTTTTTTTCTGGCCTCTCGTCTTCTCTGCAAACTAGATTACGGGTAGCAAACATTCCCTTTTGGCAACTCCAGACATATTCGTCATAAGATCCTAAATAATGATCCACTCGGCCATCATGAATTTCTAAAATTTTATTTCCAACACGGCCAATAAAGCTTCGATCATGACTGACCACAACAACCGTGCCAGTGTATTTAGCTAAAGCTTGTGTTAAAACTTCGACTGTTTGAAAATCCAGATGGTTCGTGGGTTCGTCCAATACGAGAAGAGGCGCTTTTTGTAACAGAATTTGTCCTAATGCAACACGAGATTTTTCACCTCCAGAAAGAATAGACACAGGTTTCTTTACTTCATCTCCAGAAAAAAGAAGAGAGCCAGCAAGGTTTAAAATCTGCTGCTGAGTGATGTCTGGATGCGCCTTGGCTCCCATTTCCTGAAAAACAGTTTTTTCTGGATTAAGCTCCTCTGAAACATGCTGTGCATAATATCCAACTGAAACCTGATAGCCGTATTTGATTTCTCCTTTCAGCGGTTTGAGTTTTCCTGCTAATACCTTTAGAAGAGTAGATTTTCCAGCACCGTTCACCCCAACAACTGCCAAATGATTATCACGCTCCAAAGCTAAAACGACATCTTGTAAAACTACGGTTTCTCCATATCCAAGATTTATTTCACTGAGAGTGGCTACGAGCTTTCCAGTACGTATTGGCTCCGGTAAACGAATCACTGCAGTTTTTAGTGCAGTTTTTATTTCAATTTTTTCTAGACGATCCAAACTCTTGAGACGTGATTGAGCCTGTGCGGCTTTTGATGCCTTGGCTCCAAATCGGGCAACAAATTCGAGAATTTCTCTTCTTTTTTCTTCAACCGATAGGGCACGTGCTGCAAGCTGTGTTTTTAAAAGATCCTTTTGTACAAAATAATCATCTAGTGAACCGTTAAATTTTATTATACTGCCTGATTCTATTTCTAAAATATGATCTGTCGTACGCCTGAGAAATTCACGATCATGTGAAATTAGTAAAAACGCACCTCTGTAATCTTGCAAAAATCTTTCTAGAGCAAGCAGCGATTCCAAATCGAGGTAATTGGTTGGTTCGTCAAGTAATAAAATATCAGGTTCTTTGCCTAAAAGTTGCAAGAGTTTACATCGCATGCGAAAACCGCCACTTAAAGATTCGACTGATTGATAATACATTGTTTCTGTCAAACCCAAATCATGTCCAAGTGCTTTTAAACTCCAAATCGGCATCAAACAATCTTTCGAGAGAAATTCTTCTACTGTCTCATTTGGTGTCCACTGATCGTGCTGCGTAAGATAACCCATTCGCAGTCCTTTAGACCGAATTAACTCGCCAGAATCTAGGTGTTCTTGATCAGATAAAATTTTAAATAAAGTCGTTTTTCCAGTGGTCTTTGACCCTTGAAAAAGTTGAATTAAGTTTGACATAAAGTTTTAGAATACTATTAGTACACTTAATACACTGTTCATTGTCACGCAAGGTTCATACAGCAATAAACCAAACCGAATAGCTCTCTACATGAGAAGCCCAAGACTACACTGCTGTACCTGGACACTTCCTCATGGCCATCACAAATAGCGGAGTATTATATGAGCTAGAACAAGCAAAAACTTGGCTGTAATGGCGAGTAGCCATGTTTTTTGCTTAAGTTTTTCCAGTCTGATCCGATATGTATAATAACTGGTTAGGTTATTAGCCATAAGATCACCCCCTTTCTTTTAAGGAAAAGGGGTAATTCCATCTACTCTATTCGGCTTGGCAGAAGCAAATAAAGCAAAACTTATACCATCTTTATAATAGTGCCTGGATAATTAAGCGACTCAAATTAAGACACATAGACTTGAAAATAGACTTTAGCTAAAGAAGGTGTTTAATTCGTAGGTAGCATATACTTTGTTGCCGTGACTATGACAGCAGAGCGTGTCGCATCAATTTAAATTTTGGATCCTAGTTGATACGTTGTAAAAAACTGCTC
>JACQAU010000205.1 GCA_016194835.1 Deltaproteobacteria bacterium | reverse complement strand
ATGGAAATGTGTTTGCCTACGTAGACGAACACATGGAAAGACTACAAAAATCCGCAAAACTTTGTCAAATGGATTTAGCTCAATCTCCAGAGTTTTTAATGCAAGAACTAACTCGAACGTTTGTAAAATATAGAGAAATTTTTCCACAATTTGCTTCTAAAGACACATATTGTCGTATTGTTATAAGTAGAGGAGTCGGAAACATCGGCTTTGGACTTCCTTGCATAATCTCAGGTAGCCATTATTATCTGATTTTACAGCCCCTTAATCCACCAACACCCGAACAATATCAATGCGGATTTCACTTGAAAATCTCTACTCGCTTAAGAAACCACCCAAAAGCTTTAGATCCCGCTATGAAATCAGGCAATTATCTCAATAACATATTGGCATACTTAGAAGCCACAAAAGAAAACTATGACGACGCATTACTCTGTAACACTGATGAACACATAACAGAGGGAACAACATTTAATATTTTTTATGTACGCCATGGCACGCTTGCAACACCTCCTTTGGATATCGGCATTTTAGCCGGAATTACACGAACAAAAACCATCCAGATTGCGAAAAATCTGAATTTACCAGTAATAGAAGCACGTTTTCCTAAAGAACGTTTATATGAGGCTGATGAAGTTTTTATAACTAGCACAATTAAGGAAATTTTCCCTATTACACGCATTGATAATCGCACTATTGGAACCGGAAAACCAGGGCCCATCACTAAAACACTTTCTCGTGCTTATACCGAGCAAACAAAATTTGACATATCCTATCGCATCTAAGTACAATTAAGAGATGTCGAGCATAAACGCATGGGTTTATTTATTTTCTCGTTTTACGGCTGAACTAATTCTTTTCGAATCACTGATCATTTTTGTACTCTTAGCATTTTATTCAGGATATTGGATTTTAGTAAAACGACGCATGGGGTTAGGTTCAAGTTTAATTCCTGCAGAAGTCGTGAAGCATTACTTAGGGGATCTAATTGTAAATGCCGAAGGCGTAAAAACTCAGCTATTTGGAGAAGTACCGCTACAAGGGAGCACTAAAATTAATGCTTCAGGTGCTATGGAGTTTACACTTTTAGAAAAGATTTCTGAACTTGAAAATAAAATAAACGAAAAAGAAAAACTAATACAAAATGCAAATAAAGAAAAAGAAAAAATAGAAAAGGAACTTTCTCAAGCCACGAGCGCACCTTCTAAAGAAGGTTTTGTGTCAGCATCTGGAATTCAAACGGCTGATGTCGAAGCATTGAAAGAAAAAATTCAGAATTTAGAAGAAAGACTTGCCGAATACAGTGTCATCGAAGATGACTTAGCAAACCTCAAAAAATTGCAACAAGAGAATGTACAACTTAAATCACTCTTAAATAGCAGTGGAATACCAGTGCCAGATTTAGCACAATCAGTAAAACCACAAACTGCGTCTCCCAGTATATCGCCAACTGTAGCGCCCACTGCGTCTCCAAGTGCGCCCCCAATTGTACCGCCAATTCAGTCAGCTAATACGACTCCAGCACCTCAAGCCACAAGTCCTACGTTACCAGAACCCAAAAAAGCTCCAATGCCTGCGCCGCCACCTGCCGCTGCCACAACAGGGACAAATAAACCAGTACCAGAAAAAAGTGACGAAGACTTAGTAGCCGAATTTGAAAAAATGCTAAAGAGTTAATATGCATGATAAACAGTTACAGTTTCAGTTACCGTTACAGTCACAGTTACTGTTACTGTTACTGATGCCAATACTATTGTCTGGTCTCACCTGCTCCGTTTTTGCCACTACAGCTGTAGAATTTAAAAATTTCTCAATAAAAAAGCAAATCGATGTGCTAAGAGCAGAACTCGAAACTGCAAAGTCTAATTCGTTTGAAATACTTTTGCAGGCCTGGTCAGAAAAATATGGCACTTTAGCATTTTTCCCTTTGATAGCTATAGCAAAAGAAAAAAATGTTCCCGATCAAAAACGATATATTGCGCTTATGGGAGCCACAAAGCTTGCAACACTGCTTAACGGCAAGGATAATATAAAAAATTTTGTCCCTTTTCTTAAAGATTCTTCATGGATGATTCGTAGCGGTGCGCTCAATGCATTAAAAGCAGCAAATGAATCTAAACTTGGAGAAGCTGTTTTACCTATGATTTACGATCCCGCACTCGTAATTCGCGTTCAGGTAATTGATGTCCTGTCAAAACTACATCCAACAGGAACACTGAAAGCACTGATAGGTTCTTTAGAGTTTTCTGAAAATTACAACAAACAAGGAAAACCTCTTTGGGTACCTGGAAAAGTCCTACTCGCACTAATTGACTTAAAACCATTATTAATCCTCGCAGGAACTCTGTCTAGCACCATTTCTGATTTAGAAAAACTTAGGAAAAAGAAAAATACCCATCCAGAAATGCGAGAAAAAATCCAAAAAACAATTAATCAGCTGACAATCAACTAGTAGATTGACAGCTTAATTTTTTTTTTTTTCTATTCTTCTAATCACTAATTTAGTGGTCACCAGTTAGTATTGTCATTTTATTTGCATAAAAACAGAATAAAGTTGTTTGTCATTTGTTAAAAGATAACAATTGGATACTAAACAACTAGCTAAAATCTGAATATCTACCCAACTGAGTCCTTTTCCAAATAGATTTTTATTTTCAATAAACTCAAGAACTTCAATAGACTGGACTTCAGTAACTAGTGGGATCTGCTTAAGATCACTAATGGTTTTGACTCTATTTTTAAGCTCTCCAGCAGCAAGTTCTCCCAATACAGCTGAATGGATTAACACTTCTTTATGTTCAAGTAGAGTAATAAGTTTTTGATTAGGTTTATGAAAATGATCAATCCAGATTGAACTATCAACTAGTGTGTTTATGCTCATTTTCGCCTTGGTGCTGCTTTTGCATTCGGATCATACCCACCAAGAGCAATTAGCCTCTGATAAGCTGCTGTTTTAATTAATTCTTCTAAACCTCTATGAACTAAGGCTGTTTTTTCAGTCATTCCTGTTGCTTTCATAGCTTGTTTAACTAAATCATCTCTTAAATTAAGTGTCGTTTTCATACATATATGATAACCATATCTATATGTATTTGTAAAGGTATTTGTTTTTTGATACTACTGTTACAAGTCCTAACTATTTTTTCTCGCGATTTTTTCCAAAAAGCTTCAGAAGTGCGTCGATTTCACTTCCTTCTTGTCTAGTAAATTCAGCATAACCCATATAAGGCTCACTCTCTGAAAGCCCACGCATAAATTGACTAAGCCTCCCAAAAAACGAAGCGCCTGGCATATAAAAACCAAAATAACTATTGACATGGATATAGGCTGCATATTCAGTTAAGGGCAACAATTCGCTAAATGCTGCTTGACTTTGTTCTGGCACTCCATCCTCAGAATCTCCAATAGCTACCAAATAGCGATCCCACTGTCCTGGTGGATAACGATTTAAAATTTCTTTACTCTTTTGAAATCCTGCCGCGTAAGCTGTGCCGCCGCCTAATGCCGTGTGATAAAATTTCTTAGAATCAGTAAACTCATATGCCTTAGTATCAAATGCAACAAACATAAACGAAACATTTTTATATTTCTTTTTCAATTGAGTCTCTAACATAAAAATAAATTTTTTTGCTGTTTCTACTGGCCATCCCATCATCGAACCTGACATATCCATACAAACAACAACAATGGCATTAATATCTGGCTCTCGTTTTATATCATCTCCAACTACTATCAACTGATCTGGCGTCAGAGCTCTAAATCCTTCCCACACAGCTTGTCCCGGCAAAATAAATTTTCTTTTTGGCTTACCAGTTTTTGCAGCTTTTTTTTCATTTTCTTTTGCACTTTCTTGGGCACTAATTTGTCCCTGTACATACAAATCAGGGATCATCTCGCTCCAAAGCACTTCTCCATCTGGAAAATGTGTAATACCTTCTTTCACGTCTGTTTTGAGCGGACTTTGCCCATTTTTTGGCCTGAGACGTGGGAGTTCTAAGTCTAAAAGCTCCAACCACTCTGCAAATGGTATTTCGACTTCACTGGGATCTCTTGGCTCATCACCTGCCGAAGGATCGTCTGGATCACCGGGATCTCCAGGGTCCCCAGGATCCTTTTTACCCTTATTGTTTTTCCCAGGTATCCAAATACGCTTACCTGGCCTGTTATTGCCAACCCCAACACCTAAATCATCTCCACTTTTATTTTCAGCAGCAGAAATCATTGCCGCTTGACCAAACCTAGCATTTAGTCCGTCTTCAATAGATTTAATAAACCGATCTAAATCATTACCTGTCAATTTAAAATCTTCATTAAACAAAATAAGATTTAATTTGCTTTGCAAATCTTGAGTCAACTGCGTATGTAGCCGACTTGTTCCTTGAGAATCTATAATCAAAACACGCGCAGCACCATTGGGAGAAATCTGTACTTTTAAACTACATTGATTTTTAGTTCCTCTCTCTACATCGTCTACAGGAGTAGGCTCTAATCCCTGAACTAATGTTTCTCTCATTTCTAAGTCTAATTTGAACTCAGGAACTAAAGGCAAAACTCTTAAACGCACTCCCTTACGTGTGATTCTGATAGGTAGCTTACCAGATTTAGCTAACTCAATAGATTTAAGCAATCTTGCTTTTAATACTCTGTTGTACTCAGTCACAGCAAAAGGACCAGTAGGAGACTTTGAAAAAGAAAGCGCTCTTATATTATGATCGACAACTCGTCCAATTACTGCACTTAACCTGTCATTCATTTGTTGTAGCAAATCATCATCGAGCGAAAGTCCTAGATCTAGCTTATAAAAATCAACTGCTGCTTGGAGTTTATTTTTTAGAGTGCCATTGTCTTCTTCTTCAATTTCATGTTTATCATTATTTTCCTTAATGAAATAAACTTTTATATTTCCTAGTGCATCCACTTCAATCCGTACAGGTTGCTTAATAGGTGCAGCAGAAGGAAAATGCCAACTCATAAATGGATAGAACACAGGATTATCTGGTTCAGAAATAGACACAGAAAGAGTTTTTAGAGAAACAGATCTATTGAAAATTTGAGCCATTGCAAAAAGCGCTTGTGCTGCCTCTGGCAAGACAAGAGGAATATCGTCAATGACGTCATGCCTTAACATCACAACCCCGCGCCCCAGGCCTTCGGTATCATCGATAAAAATACGTGGCACTTGCAATCTTCGATCTGCGGTTTCTCTCGCTATGCTGCTTATAATCCGTTCATGATTTCGAGTAACAACAATGCCTTGTTCGGTTAAACGAGGGTCTTGTGGAGGCGGCAGCGCCCAGTCTCGCTCATGCCACAGTGCTTTTCTATACAAAAAAAGGTTCTGATCAATTACCCATTTTTCATCCAAAGCTAATCTTAAAAAAGCATAGTCATCATACATATCAATGATCGTGTGTGCATATTCAATAAACTTCCTATCTTTTACGATAGCAGAAAGATCTTTAATGTCTTCTCTATCAAAAAATCTTCGCCTTAGGCAACGCCAAGCTTCACGTCCTAACCAATATGGATTAGAAAAACTCCTAACTCCTGCAACACCTCCTAATAAATAGTTAACTAAAAAAACTTCCGTGTCACCTGTCCAGCCAGTGTGGTAGCCAATAATTTCCATTAAAATCGAAGCCCAACCCTCATTCATAATTTTTGTTTTATAACCAGCTCCATAATGTCTGTGTGTTTTCTCAACTCGCATAAGTAATTCACGTTTCCATGAAGCACTCTCGGAAGCACTCCCGTGAGGCAAGTTTTCTACTAAAAATTGCAAGATATTAAGTGTAGGCACTTGAGGGTTTGCCAAAGAAGGCTGAGATTTTCCTGCTTGCCTACGTTTTTGAGTATTAAATTTTTCTGGACTTTCAAACAAACCAGTAGTGAGATCTTGCAGTCCAACCACACTCATCAATAGTTGATAAAAATGCGATACTTGATCTCTGTTCTCACTAGTATAAAGCCCCCTCATGAAATCAAATAATTCCATTGAATCTGGAATTTCATTCAAGTCTCGATCTTTAAAATAACGAGAGTAACGAAAAAAATCATTATGACCTATCACATGATCAATGATTGCGTTTTGTTGCTGAGGAACTGTCAAATCTCTATAAAACGAATGATTGGGTTTACCAGGTGTAACAAATTCATAAACACCACTCGAACGACTTGACCGACCTGCTACAATTCTTGCTCCAGGCAACCAATGAGGAGCGGCAGGTCCCCCATTGGCAATTAGCTCAGTCATATCTGTAGAAGAAACAAAATCTAAAAAATGAGGACCGTCTGATAATCCCAATTGTTCTAAAATACCGCCAGGACCACATTGTTTACACAAACGTTCTTTATAACCTGGGATTACATCTTGATCACGTCCACTTGGAGAAACCCTCACATGAGAAGGCAGAAGCGCACGTTCACAATCGCTAGAATTTGGAACCACATCAGAAGCTTCAGTTACCAATGTCGCTGCAAACAAAATAGTCAGCCCGCGAAGTATATTTGCTGTCATGTTGGCTATCATATTGGCTATCATGTCGAGCGACCTCCACCTGAAGCCAAAAGTTTTTCACATTTATTAAACCATGGCTCTTTTAAAGGAGCAGGGTTCCCTCTTTTGTATTCACCATAGATAGGATTACTTTCTATGATTAACTTTAAAATATCAGTCGTTGCTAGATGCATTGGCGTAAGTTTACCTTCGAATAAAAAATGCAACATTCCTGGATGCTGGTATGCTCCATAGTCGCCTTTAACAGAACTGAGAACTTGCATCATAAATTGAAGCATTTCACCCCAAGGAAGCAGTGAAATTGCTTGGTCTAAAGCAATTAAAAACAATTTAGCCTGATCATACGCAGTAATAGATTCATACCGATCATGCAAAATGGTTTCTCTTAGATCTGCTTGTACCAAACCCAAATAAAGGCCACCATAAGTCGTTAATAAAGCATTTCCTGCAGTCTTAAATTCTTTCTCAGGATCTGCTTTTGATAGATTTGTTTTCCAAGTGTCTATATTAGACGATCCCTCATGACTAACTCTGAAAAAACTACCCAATAAAGGACCTAGCAAAGATCTCACATTCCTTACCACTCCAGCTAAAATCTGACTTCGATCCCGTCCAGGTGAATCGCTTGTAGAAGCAACACCAAATAAAGAAAATTTACCTGTATCATTAGCTTGTCCATATTGAACCGGAAAAACCCTATTCATAGGCACTTCGTTTTTAGATAGATTGCTTAACACTGTTTGAAATTTTTCCCTTGCAACATCTGTTCTTGCACCAAATTGGTCTGGATCTAACTTCATGGCATTAATAGGAAACTCTGAAACAATATCAACATGATCTAACACGGCTTGCAAGATGTAAGGCACCTGGTCACTTGCAAACAGCGGGGTTTCTGTATATCTTGCGTCATCAAGAAGTGTTTCTACAAAAAATTTCAAAAGATTAATACGAAAAGAATTCATCATAATCTTTAATAATAAAAGTCGCCCTTCATACTGGTTGAGATTAATAGGAATAGAAATAAATTGTTCTACAATTTTAGTCTCAATTTCAGTTCCACTAGTCCCACTTGCAGATCTAAAGGAGCCATAAGCAACAGCTTGAGGCACAGACGTTCCTGCTCCACTTTCTGGCATGCCCAATTCATTTCTAGAAACAATTATTGTGATCTTATCTTCTTGGGAGCACGAAAGAGCTTGCATACCAGAAAGAGCTGGAGCAAAAAATTCTCTTGCTCCAACATCACCAGCCAGAGTCACGATCTGATTTGCTGCATTTAGACTTACAAACATGATTTTACCATCTTGCCCAAACGTGCTTTTATTTTTTCCTGCAACTCTTTCTAAAAGGGCAGGACCTTTTGCTGATGCATCTAACTCTGAAAAATTTTTAACAGCACTAAAACGACTTATAAAGGACGCATCTATGGGACGCTCTCCTCTTGATAAAGTTGCAATAATAACCTTGGTATCTTGTGGGGGATAAGTACTATAAACACCAAATTTTCTTAATTGTTCTTCGTCTTCCGTAGGATTAATAATAACCCCTAAGGTAAGGTTTTTTAATGGGATTTCTCTTTTTTCACCACTTGAGTCCATAATACCAAACATACCACCAGGAGCATCAAAAAGACTTTGAATAAAAGTCAAAATTTTTTGCAATGCATCTGTTGGTGCTGCAGACAAATCATCAAAATAAATAGCTCCACGATAACCATAGGGAAGACTTAAAAAATTTTTTAAATGTAAAATAATCTCATCTGCAGTGAGTCCTATTTCTGACGCTGATATTTTTATTTTTTCAACAACTCCTGCAGTGCTTTTTTCTGATGCTGCAGAAAGGTTCCGACAATTAATATAAAAAACCTGTGCACTTTCATCTGTAGGTCTACTAAAATCATAAAGTTTTAATTTACCTATTTCTATTAGTTTTTTAATAAAATGAGTTTTTCCACTCCCTTGTTTACCAAGAAAAATAAAAGAGTTTGGTATCGTATGTCCATCATCATGAGCCGCTCTTAGATTTGCAGTAAAAATTCTTAAAAGTTCATTTTTAATTCTCGTTGATCCAGTATGGGCTGGAACACTCTCATTTCGTCCAGTCTTCTCATCTTGTACAGGAGGACTCCCTAAAGCTACAAGCATAGTGCGTGAATCACTTAATTTCCGAAACCAATCATCATCTGGCAGACTATTGACATCAATAGGAATATTAAAAATGCGACTAAAAAATCTATCGAAAAACCTCTTATCTAGAACTGCACCGGATTTTCCACGTAAAGTTGGATCTTGAATCAAGGCCTTTCCTAATTCATCTACCGCATAAAGAAACTGTGCTATTTCATCTTTTTTTGTATCTTTTGCTAACCTATCACAACGAGTAATAAAATAAGTCAAAAGCGATCTTTTTGTTTTATCTGCATTATCTGTATTTTCAAAGTTAATCCCCAATGTTTTTAAGTAACTGTCACTAAATAAATTGAGCAATATATCAAGTCTATCACCAATACTTGGCTGAGCTAGTGATTCGACAGAAAATAAATCTCGAAACCCAGGAAAACGATATTCAAATGTTTCTAATTGATGCTGAATTGCCTGCCACTCTTCTGGAGTGCCCACCATAAGCATATCCTGTCTTGCTGGCATACTGCCATTTGTCAATTGCAACATTTTTTCTGGAGGTAAAAATTTACTTTCAGATGCTAAAAGCCACAGCAAATGTGGAACTGTGTTCTGAACTGGTGAACTAGCTGGAGTTTTCGCTGTGGTTACCCGACTACCTAACAAGTGCTGAGATGGATCTCCCTGACAAGCCGTATCCGACAATAAAAGAACTGTTCTTCCTGATTGCTGCACATAATTAGGTCTATTATATTTTAAAGCAGTTGCTAAATCTCCAACCAAAACTGGTCTTATCTCATCAGGCAAAAGACCTAATATTGTTAAATTATCAAGTGCTCTATCCTGTGCAAGATAATCTTTATTTTGCTCTACCCTGAGAACCGAAGGAAGTTCATAAAGTTTTAGACGCTCGTTTCGATAAGACCATGGTCTCACGACTCCGTTGACTAAACTCCATCTTTGTTTAATCAGAGTTAAAATGAGATTTTTAATTTCAGCTGGAACTAATAAAATCCTTTTTTTAGGTGTGCTTTTCTGACCACCAATATCATCCAAAAGCTTAGTTAAGGAGGGAAATAAACTTTCTTCGACCTGTGTTCTTGAAAACTCAGCACCCTGTGCTCCCGAAGTTGATGCATCTAACCATACATCTGGTGCAGGGACTTGCCAACTACCACTCAGATAACTTGTGTTTTCATGAAAAACACTCCAAAACTCAGGGGGAACATCATTGTTTAATCCACGCTTCATTGCATCCCACTCAGCTCTAGTTGAAAAAATAAGGCCTGAAAAAGCAAGCCGACTTAGATTACGTAAGGCTTCAGATAATTCAGCAGGCTCAACTAATTTTCTATCTTCAGAAGTTAAAAAACTAGCTAAAAAATGAAGAAAATGAGGCAATACTCCATCTGGCGATGAACCATCATCTACCCAAGGCTTGATCTTCTGTGGAGAATCCGTTTTATCAGAATCGTTTATTTGCTTTGAGAGCATCACGAGTAACTGCCTCTTCGACCAAGATTACTTCAAACTGATTTGGACTTTGCGGGTTTGCAAGTTTATCCAACATTTCTGTTAGTCTTGGAAATTGTTTCAAAGTTTGAAGCAAAGCAGGTTGATCAAAAACCTTAATGCCCATTCTCTCAAGCAAATCATGACTGCCATAAACTCTCCAATCAGCCCTGTACCTCCCATGATAACCCAATGCGTAATCATCATCACCTTCAACGCCTTCATTAGATTTAGCATCTCTTGTTTTTTCTGATCTAATGGCACCTTGGACACCTTGCGATAAACTCTGAAATAACACACTTGCTCCAGAAAATAAGTCCATATAAAAACACTGTGGATCTGTTCTTTTGGCACTTGGGTCAATTTTCCAATAAAAACCACCCTTACCACTGTCTGGAACTATTCTGTCTTTTAAATCACTTGGACTCAAATAAACATTACTTAAAGTCGTAGACTGTTGTGAACTAAAAGCAATACTCAAACTGTCACCAGAATCCGAAGCAGCTTGTTTAAGCTCAATACCTTTTATAGTTACCAATATTACTCCACCAGAAGGATATACAATATTTTTGCTTACAGTCTTTGCGTTAGGTGGCTTTATAAAAACTAAAAAAAACAAATCCCCTGCGTTGACTTTTTTTCCTTGAAGTATACGAACTCCATCAAAACGATCAAATGGCACTAGTATGGGTGTATTTACAAAACTAGGAACTACAGAAGTTTCTTCTGGCGCACTTAAGGCAAATGTTAATGAAAAACTTTCTGCACCACTATGAAAAGCACTATCTATTGCTAATAAACTGCCTTTAATTTTTATTTTTTTATTATTATCCTTAGCACTCACATCATCAACACTGAGCAACTCACCGTTAGTTGATCGCGATGCAAATGTTGCACTAACAGGGGCAGTCAAAAACTGCCCTGGCAAAAAATACTCTCTGCCTTTTATTATTAAATAAAACCCAGTTTTATTTTCAGTTATTTTTGTTGGCTGATACTCCCTATAAACCAAATTTGGGAGGACCTTAGTTTCTTTTAAAGCCTTAATATAGGTATAATGTAAAGATCCTGATTCTGCTGTTCTTAAAATATCAATAAAAGGCAAAGTGTCATCAGCATTCTGCTGATAAGCAATTACTGAATCTTGTGGAGGAGTGTGTGGATCAAACAGCAAGCCATTTGTTCCCATTTTTCTTATTCTCCATTTGAGATTAGATCTTGTAAAACAACTTTGTGTTAAATCAACCGACCTCCAAAGAGAATACGCACCTCTACCATCTGATTTTAAAATAAAAACTTTTGTTTCGTCTGTATACGCGGAGACATCAGGCCATTTTCGGGATACAAAAATATAAATCATTCCATTTTCTGATTGTCCATAAACTGAAAGTTCATCTGGAAGAAATGTTCTAAAATTATTTTCTAGTTCTATTTTTTCTTTTACAACCCAAAGCACACCGTCAATATATCCGACAACCATGTCGTTACTATCAATATGAGCAACGAGTAACTCAGTTGGTCTACTTGGGTTAAAATCAAAAGTTCCACGACTCAATGGTCTCGCGTCAGCATCCAAAGCACCACTCATTGCACTTTGTTTATTAAAATAAATACCACTTCGACCACCAGTTGGATCATAATACTGCGCCATCCCACTAGGACATGTATCTGGTAAGCACATAATCGGATACTGATACATTCTTACTTGTCCACTCAAATATTCAAAGAAAGGAAACTCTATTGAATGCGCGATTTCCCATCCTCTTTTATCCACATACTCTCTTAATCTTTGTCGCCACCGTGCAACATAATGTGGCTCTTTTGCCTGAGGCCGACCATAAAACTTTAAATATAATGGAGATACTATACATAAATCAGACTGACTAGTTGCTGGATCTAATTTTTTTAGCTCAGACGTATTATAAAACCGATAATCAAGCACTTCGGTGCGGACTATTTCTAATTTTTTTGAGTTATCAGAACTCTTAAATAAAACCAAAAATGTAACTCCATTTCCAAAACTGCCATGCTGCTTTACAGAAAAAAGAACAGGTTGTAAAAAATAATTAGACTCATGAAAAACATTAAGTGAATAAATAGAAATATCTTGAAGAGTGCGCACTGAATCTAATATGACTACCTCGCCAGAAAAAGGATCGTGCAATAACAACTCTCGAGAGCCAATCTGAAGAAATGTACTGGTGTCTGATGCATCTGAATTTAAATCAAATATCAATATTTTTTCGTCTAATATAACAACAGACTCATAGAGCCTTGTTTCTTTAGAAATAGGAAATTCCTCTAAATTACCTTGAATTGTTCCGCCTTTTAAAATATCACCACGAAAAATAAGCTCTGGCTCACCTTTATCACGAAAAATATATATCCCAGGAGAACGCTTTGAACCTCCGTCTTCATCTTTAAACACAAAGAGATACGGATTTTTTCCATCCTGTGCACGATACATGAAATCTGTATTTGCCTCTACACCTAAAAATGGAATAAAAATCAAGCTTAAAAAAATAAGCCACTTAGAATTATTCACGCTCTATTTACCATTATTTTCTAAATAAGTGATAAACTCAAAAGCCTCAATCACCGCTAATTCGTTATAGCCAAGTCTTTTCATATTATTAATAAAAAGATCCATTTTTTCTCTTGTTGTGGCGTTATCTGCAGAATCTCCTGATCTTCTCAAAAATTCTAAAATTCTAGCTGCAGGAAATTCTGCTTTTTTAGCTGCTGTTAGATATTCTGCAATAGCATCAACAAGAGGCTGATATTTCTGAATCGCTACTCTAGGAGGTGTCATTTGCGTCAATAAATAGCCAGAAATCTCATTTGCATACAAAGGTCTGCTTTCTCTTTTTAGATAAATTGCTTTAATTTTTTCAAGACGTATTTTATCTATCGCTCTACTTTGTTTGCTACCAGGAACATCATATTGTGCTTTACCATTAGATTCTGCATACAATTCATAGATAACCTCAGTGTATATACTATCAACCGCTTCAGTATCTCCCGTCATGGCAAACATAATGTCATCTGCGACTGCGCGCTTAGTGATCCCAACTGCAACCTGAGTGATCATATCTCTATATTTCATGCGCTCGTCATGATTTTGCCAAAGCACTTCTTTACGCTCTAACAACTCATTGAACACTTTCATTACTAAGCTTAGAGTAATAGTATTTCCATTTTCAGATTTTCGAGCACTAGCAATAAGTGCCTGCATAAGCGAGTCAATACCTGTGCGATTTGATATTCCAAATTGTCCCTCTCCAGAAAGTTCACTAATACTACCTAACTCTTGTCTTTGAGCAACAGTAGCTGATGGGTATTGCCCCGCAAGAAGTCTAAGCCGAGAAATAATATCTGAATAAAGCGTAGTACCAGTCACCTCAAAGGATTGCTTTAATTTCGTAACTGCATCAGCATCTGTATGAAGTCTAGTAGCTGCAAACACGTAAGCAAGCAGTTCAAGAGCATGTGGAGAAATTTCTACAGGAGGATTCCCTGCACCTATTTGAAAGCGTAAAGCAAATCTTCTTGATGGCCCCATTGGCCGTTCTGTGCCATTTGGAATAGGAAAAATTTCATCCAAATTGGCTCTTTGCCACTGCGTTTCTGCAGCTTCCAAATTTTCAGACTGAAGCGCTAATCTTCGTGCCTCCAAAATAGGGGCTTGTTTTAATAAAAGCAATTTTTCTACTTCACTAGGATAAATGGTTAATGGCATATCGATTCTTATGAGACGATCCAGCAACGCCCCTACTTGTGCATTGGCTTGCATGTCCGCTAAGCTTTCTGGATTTGTAGCAAGCAAAATAACGGTATCTAAGGCTATTGGAGGACTTGCACCATGTTGCAAAATCCCGGATTGCAATAACCTCAAAATAACATCGAGAAGATCTGGATTATTTCTTAAAACTTCGTCAAACAAAATCATTCCACCATCACCCATAAGCAATCGGCCCGTCAGGTGCTGAGACAATATATGTGCTGGACCTAGTTTTGCTGCTAAAAAGCCATTGACTTCAGCTATAAGTTGATTCCATCTCACATCTTTTTTTATAGGATCCAAAATGGGCCACGCAGAACTCCCGTCTAAAACACGACGGCGAATACGAACATGCTTGTTTAAAATTTTTACTAAATTAGAATAATTAATCTTCCACCCTTGGTTTTTATAATGCTCAATGACAGTGTCTAAAATGAATTTTGTTTGTGGATCCATCTCTCTTTTTGGCCGAGGCTCAAACTTATAAGCTCCAGCAATCCTTTCGCGTACTGATTGTAAAAGGAACTCCTGTATATTTTTTGGCAGTAAAACAAACGGAGATTGACCAAAAGGAGCATCGATTGGGTTCGCAACTAAGCTGACTTTATCATCGACTTCTGGGCCTTCTGGAGTTTTAGTAACTTGTTGTGAAATGCGATGTTCTAAAAATTCGCTTAGTGCTTCGATCTCAGATAAATTTACCCAGCTAAAAGTATAAAGAAATTGACTCGGATCTACATTAGTCACATGTTTTGCTACAGCAGAAAGTCTGTCTAAAATAACAGACTTACCTGTACCAGCAGGACCAATTAGTAGTGGAACTTTATCTATTTTTCCGCCTATTGCTAAAGTCCAAAAATAATCACCCAAACTATCAACTACATCAAATTGTCCAACCAAAGGATATGCATTAGGATCGCT
>JACQAU010000204.1 GCA_016194835.1 Deltaproteobacteria bacterium | reverse complement strand
ATCACGTGAAATTCAAGAGGCACTATTTTAGCACTCCCAAGGCGCGAAATTTCTTTTTCTTGAAGCACTCTAAGCAGTTTTGCCTGAATTTCTAGCGGCATATTTGCTATTTCATCAAAATAAACAATACCACCATTTGCTTCTTCGAAAATCCCTTTTGTGGTTTTTTCAGCTCCTGTAAAAGCACCTTTTTCATGTCCAAAAAGCAGACTCTCTGCAGTAGAACTTTGAATAGTGGCTGAATCAACTGCTACAAAAGGTAAAAAAGAACCATCTTCGTTGATTCCTCTCAGAAGTCGAGCTACGACTTCTTTTCCAGTACCTGTTTCGCCACTAATTAGAACATGAGCGGTACTTTGCCTTAGTTTTTCAATCATTTTTCTTACTTGTTGCATTGCTTGGCTACTGCCTATAAGAACATTTTGTTTCTGATGACAAGTAACCTCGAAAGTCTGCTGGTCTTTTGTTTGTTTTATTTTTTTACGATCAAGTACTCTATGGATTGTATGTAAAAAATCCTCTTCATCAAATTCTTTTGGGACATAATCTTCAGCACCCAAACGCATAGCTTCCCGCACACTGTTAAAATCCATTCGTGCACTAATCATAATAATAGGAAGTTCTGGGTCGATTATTTTAAATTTTGGAATAAACTTGAGTCCTTCTTCTTGTGAGCGAATCTCTATATCAAGTAACAAAAGATTCATGGTGTTTTTTTTGAGCAGACTTATGGCCTCGTCTGCATTGTACGCCGAGAAGCATGCAAATTTCTTGCTTAACAAGTGCTTGATAGTAAGGTGAATGAGCGAATCATCATCACAAATTAATATTTTAGGTAACGTATTCATAGTTTAATAAACTTGAATGTTTTTATCAGTTTTTACTCTTTGCGTCAAGCGTCAAAATCTGGGCCTAAAATATCCGAAATAACGGGAAACCAATAGAAATCCCAATACTTTTTGAATAAATACGAGGGTTTATGTCACTTAATTTTTCCTGCCATGCTATATAATTGAACTCTGTAAAAAAGCGTGCACTCCCCCACCTCATCCAGACATTGTAATACAATTTACCAGAAATAGGAGGGTACACAAATGCTCCAGCATTAAAGTTATAGCCTTTTTTAAACAAATCTTTGAAAATAATTTCTGCTCCCTGTGGACCACCAAAAATAAAATTTGTCTTGCCTTCAATTTTAAAGACATTCACATGTGCCCCTAACATAATGTTCATAATAAATCTGCGATCTAGTACTTTGATAGATTCTGAATTTAGATAAACGCCTAAATCTGCATAAAAAGCTGAATGAATAGGCACAGCCCCAAACCCAACAACGCGCATACTCTCAGTAATGAAAAAACTTTGATAAAGAGTTAAATATGGCACAATGGCACCTTGTGCGTTTTTTTCATTAGATTCAAATGTATACAAGTATGGACCAATACCCATGCCCCAAGTACTTAGTCTGATACGATCAGAAATACGATATTCTAATTTGATTTCATTATCACCAGATCGAATCGTAACTGTGCCAGGAGAAGCTCTCTGTCTTAAAGCCCATAAAGAAGTCGAAGAAGCTTCGGTTTCTACATTATCTACAAATACTTTTTGATTTAAATTATCCCAAAACACAAACATCTCAAGACTAGAGATCCTGTGCTCTTCGCCATATACATGAACCAATCGACAACCCACATAAACCCACTGATTTTTACCAGACCCGCCCGAGACAAGTCTTACTTGATATGGCGAACAGCTGTGATCAGTAAACACCAATGGTGATTCAGAAAATTCTCTTTTTGGTTCAAAGCGAACAATGACAGTTCCTGAAAAATCTTTACCATGTCTTTTAATAAAAATACGAATTGGATTCTGCTCTCCAGAAATTAGTGCGACTGGGAGTTCAGCCTGCCCCTCGCCAGACGCTATACTAAAAGCCTGATGAAAACCTTTATTAAAAAGCTTTCCACTTTCAATATTTTTTGCTTTTACAACCAGGCGACCACGTGGAAGCAATAAAACATCTATTGTTCTAACCCATTGCAAACTACCAGTAGCCAACGTGACTGAGACATCCTCAAGCGCTTGACCTAACCATTCAATTTTATAATCTATAGCTTCAAAATCATTTGGGGGAAATACAAATGGCACAGACTCGGTGAGCACCTCTTCTGACAAAGACGGCGGAACGCTGTGCAATACGGCACGTGCCTGCACCGGCACAACTAGCGATATACTCAAAACAAGCCAAGCACTTTTCATATAAATCTCTAATTATGCTTGTCGGTACTTTATCCCTTAACGATTAGAAGACGTTGTGTTATACGGTAGACACGTTGTGTTACGGGCTTATAAATATATAACGGGGGCATATTTAGCTTGCTATTAAAAGACAAAAACATATTAGTTACTGGGAGTTCACGCGGGATTGGCAAAACTATTGCCCTAGGACTCGCCAAACAAGGCGCAAATATCTGTATTCATTACAAATACTCAGAAAAAGAAGCTAGAGAACTGGTTAACACTATATATCAAGAACACAAAGTTAGCGTATTTGCAGTTCAAGCAAGTTTAGAATCCACCGAAGCTATCCAAAATCTCTTTAATAGTATTAAATCCGAGTGGAAAACCTTAGATGGCATTATCTTAAACGCCGCTACCGGTAATCGCAAAAAACTCTTAGAACAAACCCAAGGTGATTGGGATCAGATTTCACACGTTAACATACTATCTCCTATAGAGTGCATCCGCGAGAGTCTGCCACTTTTTAAAAATAAAACTGGCAAAATTGTCCTTCTCTCTTCTGAAGGGGCTAGGTTTGGCATTCAACACTATGGCCCAATTGGAGTAACAAAAGCCGCTCTCGAAGCAGTTATGCGACAACTAACTGTAGAACTAAAAAATACAAATATTTCTATCAATACGGTTTCTGCAACTTTAGTGCGCACACATGCCCTAGATGCCGTAACTCAGGGACAAATGAATATTTTTAGAGACGCTTATTTCATTGACCCATTAGATATTGCAAAACTAAGTGTTTTTTTAATGAGTGACCAATGTCCAAAATCACTCAAAGGACAAACCCTGTGCTTAGACAACGGGACACTTAGCGAATTTGAACCACATCTCAAAGGCAAGCCCAATGAATAATATCATAGACCTCAATGAACCAATAGCAATTACAGGCCTTGGCTGTTACTTTCCTGGAGCACCAAATCCAAAAAAATACTGGGAAAATATTTATAACAACAAATGTCAGATTCGTCATCTCACAAATAACGAAAGAGAATTGGGTCCAGTCTATGACCCAAAACAAAACACATGGAACAAAACTCAAACCTGCCTTGGTGCACTGATAGAACCCTTTGAATTTCCATACAAGAGATTTAAAGGTCTCCCTCCTTCGGCCATTCACGCATCAGATCCTAATTTTAAATGGGGATTATTAGCAGCACAAGACGCTATTGATGATGCCGGTTTGACAAACCAAACAGATAAAAATATCTATGTCGTATTAGCAGGTAACGCGTACTCAACACCTTTGTTACGTGACTATAGTGACAGTTATCTTTTTTACCAATTAGACGAATTGAAACAAACTAAAACTTTTCAATTATTATCGATAACTGAACAAAAAATATTTTTAGAAAAATTAAATAAAGAATACTTTAAAATTCAAAAAAAATTATCAGTTGATAGCCTTATAGCATCAATGGCTAGCCATCTAGCAGCCAGAATCACCAAGCTAAATGGTTTCACAGGTGGACACACAGCCGTTGATGCTGCCTGCGCGTCATCATTTGCTGCCATAGATTTAGCCATAAAACGACTCCGTGCCCATGCAATAAATATTGCAGTAGTTGGCGGAGTAGGCGAAATTATCCCATTTTTTTATATTTACTGTTCAAATGCTAAAACACTATCAAACGAAGGCAGCTTTCCTTTTGATACCAAAGCCTCAGGCTTCGTAGTTGGCGAAGGAGCTGGATTTATAGTCCTAAAAAGACTCTCTCAAGCTCTAAAAGAAAACGACAAAATTCATGCCATTATTCGAGGTATTGGTGCCTCTAGTGATGGTTCAAAAACGGCTCCATGGGCTCCATCAAAAGAAGGGCAAAAACTTGCTGTCTTGAGGGCATTAAAACAAGTACCGTACAATATTTGTGATCTTCAATACATCGAGTGCCATGGCACCGGCACCAGAGTGGGAGATCTAGAAGAAATCCTAGGCATAAGAGATCTCTTGTCTAAAAATAAAACAAGCATTGCTATAGGCTCTGCAAAAGGAGCCATAGGCCACCTGCTTACAGGTGCCGGATTTGCTGGGCTTTTTAGGACTATTTTGGCAATTCAAAACAAAACACTTCCACCAACTGCTGGACTGACTTCTATTATCGAAGAGTTAAAAAAATCCGACCTTTTTATCCCTCGTACTCCACTTGAGTGGAAATTGCCCCCATCACAGTTTACACGAAAAGCCATGGTAAATAGTTTTGGATTTGGAGGAACAAATTATAACATCCAATTAGAAGAATTTAATTATAATCATCATAAAAACTATCCAGAAGAACTTCCTGCCAGAAAAAACATCAAATTATAAATTATATTATTTAAATAAAAAATTAGTCAACGGTTCAAATCCAGAAAATACATATAATCTCCCAATTGCTATTGTTGGCATGTCTGCAATTCTTCCTGGTCTAAAAAATGCAAACGATTTGAGCACATTTTTAGAAAACCTAAAAGCAGGCAAGACTTTCATCACCGACCCACCAGCAGAACGCTGGACCAAAGAAAAATTTTATTCCCCAAACCCTGAAAAATGGAAAACAAAAACAACACGGGGTGGCTTTTGCGTATTGCCAACAGAGAAAGATAAAATGCGATGGAAAATCCCTCCACTTGTCTTACCTCATATTGACCCTAATCAATTTAGACTTTTTGTAACAGTCGAAGAAGCCTTAAAACAATCAAAACTCCTCGAAAAACCTGAAATTCTCGAAAACACCTCTCTAATTTGTGGCAATATGATGGATTCTGATTTTTTATTTTGGGAACACGCTAGCGTTCGTTTTCATTATCTCGCGGATTTTATTAAAAACCAAAACATAGCATTAGGTGACGAATTTTTTGCAAGAATAAAAAATGATTTACACAGCTTTAGTCCCGATAACTCAACTTCAGGCATTGACTCAATGCTTGGAGCAAGAGTGGCAAAGTTTTTTAACCTCAAAGGCGGTACACTTTCACTAGACGCCGTATGTGCCACAGGGATAGTTGCCATAGATTTTGCAACACATGCATTACGGAGTAGAGAACTAGAAGCCGTCGTGGTTTGTAGCTCCAATATGGGCATGAGCGGACCTCTGTTTTGCACTTACAATGACCTAACAGCTCTTTCGCCAACAAATGAAATCCGACCCTAGACTACCAGATGCCATTAGAGACAACCAAAATATTTTAGCTCTCATACACTCTAGTGCACTCTCAAGTGATGGAACGTCACTACAAATGCTCTCTCCAGTTAAGGAAACAGTAAAGATTGCATTTGAACGAGCCGTTGAATATTTAGACAAAATCCCTAAAATTGAATTCTTAGAGTGTCATGGATCAGGCACTCAAATTGGTGACCAAATAGAAATGGAATGCGCCAAGGAAGTTTATGGAGAAAAAAATCCAATTATTTTAGGTTCTATTAAAATTTCAGTAACAAATGAAGTCAAATCTTATACACAAAATACACCTTGGGCAGCAGTAAATGCCATGGGTCTTGGCGGAATTAATGGCCATGTTCTTTTATCAGGATTTGACCCTGCTGAATGGACTCCAAAAGAGCATAAGGTATCTATAGTTGATATCGATAACACCAAAGAGGCACATTTGTTATTTGCAACTCATGACGAACTTTACAAACAAGAAACTAAATTAAAACAGGCTTTATCACAAAATAAAGAAGGACTTTACAAACTTCAGGATCTTTTCAGAAAAGAAAGAATTTATTTAAAAGACCTGTCCCTTAATTACAGGCTTGCCTTTTTATTTGCGGGGCAAAGCTCAGCTTATAAAAACATGTTTCTCGAATTAGCAAAAAATCACCCAACTTATAAAATGTATTTAGAGTGGACTGACACTTTTTGTAAAGCTAAAGGAATAAAAGAAC
>JACQAU010000203.1 GCA_016194835.1 Deltaproteobacteria bacterium | reverse complement strand
CACGTATTCTAACCTGTGCAGCAGATCCTGCCAAAAAGTAATCCTTTCGGTCAGGATTTTCTAAAAATAATTTAAAAGCGTATCCAGCTATTACTTGTGCAGCTTCTGTTTCAGCTTTTTTGTATTTTTCGACTCTTATTTTTGACTTAAGCCACTTTACTGCATGCTCTTGTATCTCTGGTTTTACAAATGGCCGACACAGAAGTTCTTCGATATAATTGCCAAATTCTTCATCTTCTTTTTTTATTTGATTTCTCACTAAATAAACAATATCTAATGGTTTTGTTTCACCAGACACGATAGCCGCTTCTAGAATAGCAATTTCACGATCATCAGAGAGAAACTCCACCAAAGAGGCCTTCTGTTCTGCATAACCAACAACGAGCGCAACAGTTCCGACTTTCATAAACTTCCTTACCTTGCGCCTAATGTTCTTTTCGGGTTATTAGTGTTTTCGCTAAATGCATTTAACAATTATATATTTTTGGTCTATATGTTAGGATGCGAAGGCATGTATTCATTAAAAAATAAAGTAGTTTTCATCACTGGAGCGTCCTCAGGAATTGGAAAAGCACTGGCTAAAGAGTTGACACTCTTAGGTGCTAACTTATTTTTATGCGCCAGGCGTATAGAACGTCTAGAAATATTAAAACAAGAGCTTTCAAGTTTTGGCACTAAAATCATTGTATTAGCTTGTGATGTTACCAAAGAAGACGATCTAGATAACGCAGCAGCTCGTGCACTCAAGGAAATGGGAAGTATTGACATCGTGATTGCAAATGCTGGTTTTGGAGTTTCAGGCAATTTAGAAGACCTTAGCCTTAAAGATTATCGCTTTCAGTTTGAAACCAATGTTTTTGGAGTTCTTAGAACTATATATGCAACTTTAGAAGCACTCAGGAAAACAAAGGGCAGCCTAGTCTTAATAGGAAGTGTTGCTGGTTATGTAGGACTACCAGAAGCTTCGGCATATTCTATGAGCAAATTTTCTATCCATGCTCTAGCACAAGCTCTGTACCACGAACTGAGGCCACATGGAATTACCGTAACCCAAATTAGTCCTGGCTTTGTAGAAAGTGAAATCAGACAAGTAGACAACGAAGGGCGGCACCATGCCAATACAAAAGACCACACGTCACAATATTTTGTCATGCCCGCGCAAAAAGCTGCTAGACAAATAGTAAAAGCCATTAAAAAAAGAAAAAGAGTTGCAGTTATTACTGTACATGGGAAAATAGTAGTGCTTTTTCAAAGACACTTTCCGTGGCTGGTGGATTTTATGATTTCACTTTTTAGCATTAAAAACAGACCAGAACCAAAATAATTTAAGAATACATATTATTAATCAGGTCCTGGTATCGTTTTTCTATAACATTACGTTTCATTTTAAGAGTTGGTGTCATTTCGCCGTCAACAATAGAAAATTCTTTATTTAAAATTGTAAAACGCTTAATTTGCTCATAACTGGCAAGTGACTCATTGATTTGATCAATGTATTTTTTCACAGAAGCAACCACTTCAGGATCTGATACCGTATTTCCATTCTTTACAGAATTTTTTTGTTTAAGCTCTTCTAAAACTGACTCTGTCAAAGTAATTAACGCCGAAAGATATTTTCTACCATCTCCAACCATGCAAACTTGACTAATCATCTCAGCTTGTTTCAGCTTTTCCTCTATGGGCAGCGGAGCAATCATTTTGCCGCCAGAAGTTTTTAAAATCTCTTTTTTTCTCCCTAAAATTTGCACTAAGCCACGTTCGTTTATTTTTGCCAGATCACCTGTGTGGAGCCAGCCGTTTTCTAAAGTCTGTGCTGTAGCACTTGGATCCTTAAAATAACCCAAAAACACATGTCGTCCACGTGTCAAAACTTCGCCATCCGCAGCGATTTTAAACTCGACTCCAGGCACTGTTTTCCCTACAGTTCCAGCAGACTCTACTCCACTTTCGGTCATACAAATCACACCAGTTGACTCTGTTTGCCCAAAGTCCTCTAAAATGTCTAACCCTATACAACGAAACCATTTTGAGATATACCCACCCAACGCAGCTGCGCCAGAAGCGAGTAACTCAACTTTTCCTAAACCTAAAGCATGTCTAATTTTATTTAGAACCAAATAATCTGCAAGTTTGTACTGTAAAACACTAAAGACATTAGGAGCCTTGCCAGAATATTTATCTGCCGCTACTTTCTCTCCAACACCCAAAGCCCACTTAGCTAAATGTTTTTTTAGGCCTTTGCCAGTGCGAATTTTCTTTTGTACACCTTCCATCATTTTTTCCCATAATCTGGGCACACATAAAAGCAAAGTGGGTTGCACCTCTACTAACTCAGTAGCTACATTTTCAAACTTAGTGCAATAATGAACTGTATAATGACGAGAAATACCAACTCCAACGTTTTGTAATTTTTCAGCCACATGACAAAGTGGCAAGAAAGAAAAGAGACTCCCTCGAGACATGGGCAACTTCCAATATTTTGAAACAATATCGGAAGTATACATTAGATTATCATGAGAAAGCATAGCACCTTTTGGGTTTCCTGTTGTTCCTGAAGTGTAGATCAAAAAAGAAGGCTCAAGTGGATTTAATTTACCCAAATAAGCGCTAAGATTTTTTGATTCTTTTTTTTCTGAAAGCCTCTTTCCTTGCGCCACTGCATCATCAAAAGAAACCGCAATTGGAGAAAAGCTTGTGTCTCCATCAAAAACAATTATTAGTTTTATTCGATCAGGCAGCTTGAAACTCATATCGCCGCAAATTTTTTGAAAATACTCTTTGTTTTGAATAGAAATGAATGTGGTTTCAGTGTGATTTAAAACATAGTGAATATCTTTAGTGTTTGAATTTGGATAAAGTCCGGCTGACTTTGCACCTAAAAGAAGCGTGGCAAGCTCCATTTGTACCCATTGGGGGCAATTGTAAGAAAAAATAGTTCCTATTTCTCTAGTGATCCCTCGTGATTCTAAAAATAAAGCTAAAAAATGCACTTGATTACAAACTTGCGCAGCAGAAATAGACTTCCAGGCTCCATTGACTTTAAATTTTTGTGCAATATCATCAGGTGACTCAACGGACCATTTAGCTAAACGATGAAGTACTGTTGGCATACTACGACCTCCATGATTAAGACACACTCATATCATGACGTTAAGCGTAGTCAAATTTTTTATGTTGAGTTGTATTCTTGATAAACTTATGCTTTAAGATCAGGTATGGAGCTAACTCACAGTTATCGTGGAATCATTCGTGGTAAAACCAGAATTTTATTAGCTTGGATTTTTGCCATTTTTCTAGTTTTGTCTTCAAGAAAATACCCTCCTGATTGGCTAGGTATTTTTCTTTGCTTCAATGGCGCTACCTTAAGGTTTTGGGCAAGCGGATATCTCTATAAGGATAGCAATTTGGCACTGGGTGGACCCTATGCATATTTGAGAAATCCTCTGTTTTTAGGAACCTATTTGATGGCAATTGGTATCACGGTTGCTACTGGCAATGTTTTACTTTTCTTAATAACAACGATTATTTTTGGTTTAATTTATTATTATATTATTTTAGATGAAGAAGAAAAATTGAAACAGATCTTTGGCCAAACTTATGAGTTATATTGTAGAGCCGTTCCTCGTTTTTTTCCAAGGTTATGGCCACCCAATAAAGAGCTCTTTATGCAAATTAATCCAGAATTAGAACGCCGAAAATTTTCTTGGCACCTGGCATGGAAAAATAAAGCATATGAGGCTTACTTGTCATTTGTAGTACTTTGTGCAGCCATTTCTATAATTGGTTACTTTTTTAGTAAAATATGACTTAACGACTCAGCTCTGCAGCAATAGCAAATTTTTCTGCACCTGCCTTACGCGCATGATCCATCACTTGCACTGCTAAACCTAAATAAACTTTTTTATCACCCTCCAGTACAACTAATCTTGAAGATGTCTGTGACAATATCTGTTTTAATAATGCTTCTAATTTTAAAAAATCACCATTCGCTATTTCAGTTTGATTTAGTTTCATTGCACCATTAGAAAGCACAGTTAAAACAACCCCCTTAGGTTGTAAATTTGCTGTTTTTCCACTTGCTTGCGGCAGCTGTACACTCACCCCTAATTGACTCATTACTGAGCTTGTAACCATAAAAATAATAAGCAAAACTAAAAAAATATCTGTCAATGGCGTAATATTAATTTCAGAAAAAATCTGGTCACCTTCTTCATTAAATTCAGAAAACTCAAGAGATGTTGAACGCATGCGAATGCTCATATATGTAAATCCCTTGCTTCTAAAAGCTCTGAAAATTCTTCTGCATGATGTTTTATTGTTAATAAAATTTTATTCAAAAATGTTTGAAATGCATTATAAGCAACAACAGCCACTACAGCGACTACAATTCCTGCCGCAGTAGCAATTAACGACTCACTAATCCCTTGAGCAACAACCGAAAAACCACCTGAGGAGGTTTTTGCCATCTCGCTAAAAGATTTTAAGATGCCTATCACAGTACCAAACAGACCAATAAACGGCGAAGCACTACCGACAGTTCCTAAAATCCAAAAATAAGATCTTAATTTTTGACTTTCTTTTTGTCTTTGTCTTTCGAGTTTTTCAAACCTGTTTTTATTCTTTAATGTGCCTTCGATTCCAACCACTAAAAGTCTTGAGGTAGGAAGATTTGGATACTTAGAACAAAGATTGCGTATACTTTCCAGTGGCGAACTGCGCACTAGTTGATCCATTGCTTCAAAATAAAACAAATGAAGATTCTTATTTAAACGCAAAAAAAACCAGCCTCTTTCGAAGATAATTGCCCAAACTAAGATAGAACAAAAAACAAGGGGCAATATTGCAAAACCCCCCATTTGTATCAATTGCCAAAAACCTGTTACATTATTGAATCCAAGCATAGAAGCAAAATAACGATCTCAATTCACAATGTCAATCAGTAGGTCTTATGTTATTCTATATTTTAGGATGGAAATACAAGCAAATAGATTCACAAAAGGTCATCTGCGGATCAATATGGATAACGAAGCTATGGAGTTTCTTTTTCAAATTATTTCACACTATGGGGTAAGTGGCTTACCTTCGAACCCTATTACTCAACTTTATTTTGGAAAAACAGTTTTTGTAAATCTAGAATTACCTGCCAAAGTGCCTTTATATTTAAAAACAAGAGCAAAAGTACTCAGAGAAAAAACAATTTACACTGAACACATGGCGTTAAAATTTCTAATGGAAGATGACCAAAAAGAACAACTGAGTCAACACATCAAACACCATGGCTTCTATCCCACCGAGTATGTTAGAAAATATCCTCGTATTCCCGCCACAAGTGACATCCAAACTTTTCCACTTAAAACAATTGTGAAACCAATTATTCCAATGATTGAATTTGGAAAATCACAACACCTTGTCATGGATGTTATTAATTTAAGTCCTAACGGAAGTTTACTTAGCTCAGAAAGCCAACTTGCCCTACAACTCAATCCAGGACAGAAGCTAAACTTAGAACTAGAAGCAAGAGGATGGTTTCCTGTATCCGTTTATATGGAAGGTATGATTTGCCGCATACGTGACGATCTGAATGTGCTAAATGGCAATTTATTAAGACACTTTGGAATTAAGTTCACAAAAATCGACCGTATCAATAAAGCTGCCTTTATGGACCTCTTGAAGGATATTTTAGAGAATATTAAAATATAATAACATAACAATATGCATTAGTTTTTTGTAAAAACTTGTTTCCCTTTTATTTTAAGCCCGTTAGAATCATTAAAAGAGGCTACCTTATGGCTAAAACTGTTTTAGTGGTTGACGATATTACTTTTGTCAGAAAAACACTTATTGAAATACTACAGAAATCACATTTACAAGTAGTTGGAGAAGCAGAAGATGGAGAAAAAGCAGTTGAACTTTATAGAAAATTACAACCAGACATCGTGACAATGGATATCGTCATGCCAGAAATGAGCGGAATTGAAGCAGCAAGGAAAATTCTAAAAATAGATAAAAACGCAAAAATAGTAATGATTTCTGCGTTGGGTCAAGAAAACTTAGTTATGGAAGCAATTAACGCGGGGGTTAAGGATTATATTTTAAAACCCTTTAGTGAAGAAGAAATTTTGAAAACAATCGAAAAAGCACTTACTAGCGACGAACGTCTCACGGGCAGAGCATCTCAACGCACTCAAAAGAGTTTATAAATGGATTTTCAAACGAACTTGTTGCCTCATCATCTTAAGTTTTACCAGGAGGGTACAATTGAGCTTTTAGAAGATATTTTACCAACAGTAGAAGTTACGGAGGATATATTTAAAAATTATTTAAAAACACACCATGGCGTTTTTTTTACACTTTACGGGATTGATAGAAATTTTTTAATTTTATTTTTTGATCAGAATTTAGAAATAAGTCAGTGCTTAGAAATCGGAAACACAATGGTCAGCCAACTAGCCAATCATATGAGCAAGTTGAAAGGCGAAGTAATTTTAGTGTCGCCACCGCAAAAAATTACTGATAATAAAATAAATTTTTTTACTTTCAATAAATCATTTGCACATCATTATACGTACTATTACAAACAGGAAAAACACACAACACAAATACAAGTCTGGCTTGTACCACACTCTCAACGGGAGGGGTTTAGTAATGCTTAAAGGTTTAAGTTTAATTGTGAAGTTATGTGTATTTGGCTTTTTTATTTTAGTTTTAGGAAATCTGATAGAATGGAAAGGCCTTAGTATTTCTGAGCACTTAAAGAAAAATATTAATACACACTTGAATATACACCAGAGTACACACCAAAGCGTACAATGGCTACTTAAAAAAGCAAAAGATTT
>JACQAU010000231.1 GCA_016194835.1 Deltaproteobacteria bacterium | reverse complement strand
TTTTAGGGCCTTGGCGCTGATGGCGCCAGGGCTCTTTTGTTTGACGCGCAAAGTCTAACACAGCGGCTAGGTAAAATTTTCTTATCAAATTGCCTTGTGAGATTGCCGATAGATAGCTTAAGAAAGGTGTTTTCTTAAGCTTATGGCTGATAGAAAGAAGAAGAATAGGTTTTTTTGGACATTGAGTTGTGTTTTAGTGGGTCTAAGTGTATTACTTTTTTTCATTTTTGCAGGACCACATCTTTGGTTTGGTGTAAAACGAGTTTTTAACACGGCTTTTAAAATTGAAACACCATCTCCTCTCCATCACATCAGTGACGCTTGGGATAGTGTTCAGCACACAGTAAATGAACTTTATAGAGCAGAAACAGAGAATCGTAAACTTAAACTGGAAATTGCAAATTTAAGGTTTAAACTAGAAGATAGAAATTTTCGCGCCAGGTTAGAAAAATCATTTAAAAACACAAGACAATTAGGTTCAAAACTGCAAGAAGAAACTGGTTCCCTTATAGGAAGAACCATTGAACAAATCGAATATAGACCTCCAAAAAATTTATTACCTCAGCAACTTTATACCTTAGGAGTGAGTTATTTTAAGGCTCATGAAGACGAAAAGGCGGCAGTAATTTTTACTCTTTTGACTGGGCTAAAAGATAATGACGCCTATCAAAATCCAAAAGACTTGATCATGACTGGGATTAGTTGGTATCGCCTTGATCATTTTAAATTAGCAGATGCTTATTTTGAAAAGATTTTGCAATTCAAGGAGTCCCCTGAAAATTTACCATACCATGCACAAGCAAGGCTTTGGAAGGCCTTGGTCGCACATCGTATGAAAAAACCAGTTAAAGCACAGTACTGGCTCTTGGATTTGGTGGATCACCATCCTAGAGCGCCTGAAACAGCATGGGTTAATATGCCAAAGGAACACCATGGACATTAAAACAACTATAATCACCTCACTTACGCTGTTTGCTTGTTTTAATACACAGACATTAGCAAATGATGTAAAAAAACTTTTCAAAAGCGACTGCGCAGTATTAGTAGGTTTTGGTGGCAATGTCGAAATTTTAGATGAAACACGAACAAGCTTAAAAGAAGTCAAAGTAGATTCGCTTATTCCATGTGGTAGTTGGATTTCTGTTCTAAAGGGTTGGGCGATTTTTGAGCACAGAGATGGTTATAAAATTAATTTAGGACAATGGTCTTTTATGCAATTTTTAGGTGAAAAAGAAAACGACACCGTAACATTATACCGTGGAATGATTCTCTCACAGGTTCCAAATGGAAGTGGACATTTCTCTGTAATCACTTCGAATGCGAGGGCGTATTTTAAACGCGGTACTGCAATTGTTCTTTATTCTCAAAAAAATGAGGAGACAGAACTTGTTACCTTAGAAAATTCAGCAACTTTAGAAAATAGATTTCAAAGCGGAAGAAAAATTTTAGCAAAAGAAGGCGAAATAACTGTGCTTAATTTCAAAGCAAAGAGAGTCGTTCCAAGCCTTCCTCAAGCAGTGACTTTGCTTGCAGCAAAGGAAAAACTTAATGAATTTAACATAAATGAAGATGATCAATATAGTTATTTGCAGAATATATTAAAACGACAGAAGAGAAAATTTGCCTCACACTTGTCTCCAAAAACACTTAATCGAAAAATAGCAAGTCCAGAGCATTATCTCAGACACCCCACACTTTCAGAAGATGAATCTACACTTATTCACGAAATGGTAAGGAAAAACGTGGCAGGGGATACGCTAGGAGAAAAAATGCTTTTTCCAGAAAAAGCAGCCAAACGCGCCGCGTCTATTCGTGTTAACATCGAAGAAGTGAAGGAAGGATTTATTGGAAAAGACGAAATAGCAGAACGAAAACGGTTAATTGAGGAATTGTCACAGATACGACCAGATGAATAAAAGAACGCTATGGAGGGTTCTTGTGTGTTAAAAAGGATTTTTTTAGTTGGTTTTATTTTAATAGTGTTTTCTAAACAAAGCTGGTCTGGTGCGTTTGAGCTCTCAAGTGGTTTTTCGTATTCGCGTAGTTATTATTCAGAACTGAGCTATAGTTGGACTAAGCGCTTTGGTTTTGCATTTGGATATTTTTTTTATGAACGCTCGGAAGTTGAAATAGCTTATCAAGATATAGTAGAACGCAATTATATTTCAGGGTTCGAAGACACAACTTTTCATGATCGCATTTATAGTGTTAATTTGGTTCAATCCTTTACAGGCAAGTCAGCAGCTATTCAGCCTTATATAAAAATAGGCATTGGGCAGCTCAATCGAGATGCAGTCGGAACTTATATTGGAGGTTATGCCCCCCCTGTTAGTGTTGATTCTGTAACCGGAGTGCTTGGAGTGGGTCTCAGGCTTTACGTTACACGAACTTTTGCCATTCGTTCAGAGGCTACAAGTTATTTAGCTGGTGGAAGTGTAAGAAATTGGAAAAATAATATAGTAATTAATTTTGGCCTTTCTGTGGTTTTTTGAAGAAATCAATACTATAATGAATAAAAAAATGACGTTTTATTATCGGTTTACTATTATGTTTTGTATGGCGATTTCTAGCATGGGTTGTGGAACCATTCGTTATCTCTTTCAAGCAGGTAAGGGGCAGTTGGAGCTCTCTAATAGATCAAAACCAATATCAGATGTCATTAAAGATGAATATACAGATCCAGATACAAAAAAATTACTTTCGCAGGTAGAAAATATAAAAAAATTTGGCGAAGCATATGGTCTAAAACCAACAAAAAATTATACAGAATATGTTAAGCTTAATCGCCCTTATGCAGTTTGGGTGGTAAGCGCATGTGAAGCCTTAAAATTTCAATCTAAAGAATGGTCTTTCCCATTTTTTGGCAGTTTTACATACTTGGGTTGGTTTAATAAAGAAAACGCCGAAAATTTTGCAGAGGAACTAAAAAAAGAAGGGTGGGACGTCAATGTCCGTGGAGCTGGAGCGTATTCAACTATTGGTTGGTTTAGGGATGCTGTTTTATCCAGCATGTTTACACATGTGAAAACAGACAGTGCTTATGGAGCTTTGGTAAATGTTGTATTGCATGAATCTACACATGCGACTTTATATTTAAATGACCAGGCATATTTTAACGAAAGTTTAGCAAGTTTTGTGGCCGATTATTTGACTCCGACTTATTTAGAAAAGTTTTTTGGCAAAACATCGAAAGAATATAATAGTTATAAGGAATCTGAAGTCGTAGGCAGTAGAACAAATAAAGTATTTTTAGAAGCTTATAGTGAATTAGAAAAACTTTATAAAACTTCATTGAGTGAAGATGTAAAATTAAGAAAAAAACAAGAAATTTTAAAAAATGTGCAAGATCAATTGGGTTTTAAAAGGGAAATCAATAATGCGACTTTAGTTCAATATCGAACTTATGGTGTAGGACAGGAAGAATTTTCAGGAATACTTAAGTCTTGTGAATTTAATTGGCAGCGTTTTTGGCGTGTGATGCAAAAAATACAAAGTAGTTCATTTGTAAAGAAGCATGAAGAAAATTTAGGGAGTGTGCTTGTACGGTTTATCGAAGGGTCCGGCTGCCATTAACTTGGACTTCTAAGGAGCCTTTAACAACATGATATTTGTATGTGGTTCTGAGTGGACAAAATGTATGTGCGTAAGTTGGTGGAAAACTCCAGTAACACACTTGTGAAGGTATGCTATTATTTCTACAGGCAGTGTATACTTTGCAAAATGCGTCATCGCGAGCATTACTCAAGATAACGTCAATAGCTGGACGTCCACTGCCTAATCGTTCTGAAAACTCTAAAATCTCATAGTTAGGAGCATTTGGACAAGAAATGCTAGGGTCTGTGCCTTCTGTATGAAGTATTTGTGTTTGTCTAGTCTCGGTTCCTACTGTGACATCAAATGTTACGCAACTATAACCAACATTAAAGTTTGTGTAGCCAGCGGGAGTTCCGGGGATTTGATTTTGTCCAGATGGAAGTGCTTTGATTTTTACTCTTAAAATATTATCGGTTCTTACTGTTATTCTATTAG
>JACQAU010000207.1 GCA_016194835.1 Deltaproteobacteria bacterium | reverse complement strand
GGGAGCAGCTGGAAGAGATTTCCATAATTTTAATGTCTTTTTCAGAAATAATTCCCAATACGATGTCAAAGCATTTACTGCTTTTCAGATTCCAAATATTGATAATAGAACATATCCGCCTGAATTAGCTGGCGCGCTATATCCACACGGCATTCCTATTTATCCGGAGTCAGAACTAGTTAATCTCATTAAGAAAGAAAGCATTGACGAAGTAGTCTTTGCATATAGCGATGTTTCATACGACACCGTTATGCGTCGCAGCGCTACCGCAAATGCTGCGGGAGTTGACTTTAAGTTCATGGGGCCAAAATCAACGATGCTAAAATCAAGAAAACCAGTGGTTTCAGTTTGTGCGGTGAGAACCGGATGCGGCAAAAGTCAAACAACTAGAAGCATAGCAAGCTTGTTAAGAAAAAGAGGGAAAAAAATCGCTATTATCAGGCATCCTATGCCATATGGTGATTTGAATGCGCAAAGATGCCAACGGTTTCAAAATCTTGATGATTTAGATAAGCATAAGTGCACAATCGAAGAAAGAGAAGAATACGAAACTCATATTCAAGAAGGCCATATTGTTTATGCGGGTGTGGACTATGAAGACATACTGAGACGAGCCGAAGAAGAAGCTGATATTATTCTTTGGGATGGAGGCAATAACGACTGGCCGTTTTATGAGTCAAATATTCATTTTGTTTTAGTTGATCCTCACAGGCCAGGACATGAGCTGAGATATTTTCCTGGTGAGGCTAATTTCAGAATGGCCAATGTCGTACTGATTGCAAAATCTAATACAGCTCCGCCAGAAGGTATTACCAAGGTCAAAGAGAATATTAAAAAATACAATCCAGATGCTAGAGTGATCGAAACCGCTTCGGTGATTAAGGTTTCTGATTCCTCGGCAATCAAGGGAAAAAGAGTTTTAGTTGTTGAAGACGGACCGACCCTTACACATGGTGAAATGAGCTATGGCGCAGCCTTTATAGCGGCCAAGCAGTGTGGAGCATCTGAAATAGTGGATCCAAGGCCATGGGCTGTGGGTACTATTAAAAAAACTTTTGAGCATTACTCACATCTCCAAAGTGTACTGCCAGCAATGGGCTATGGTGACAAACAAATACGAGAACTAAATGAGACAATTAATGCCGTTCCTTGTGATTTAGTATTGGTGGGAACTCCATTAGATTTGGGCAAGTTGCTCAAAGACGCGCGTCATCCCGTGCGTCATCCAATGATTAGAGTGTCTTACGAACTAGACGAAAAAAGCTCTTTAGAGATTGATGAAATTATAAAAAATACTTTATGAGGCAGCTTTTTTATTCCATTAGTGACGTCCCCAAGGGGTATCAAGTTAGCAAGCTGAGGCCGGTGCCACTACCGACCGGAGTGCTAATGTGTCCTCCAACTTTCTTTAATGTAATTGACGTCAAGAATCCTTTCATGGAGGGACAAATTGGCCAAGTGAATACACAATTGGCTTTAAAACAGTGGCAGGACCTGAGATATTCTTTCTTAAAAATAGGGTTAAAAGTCAGTCTTATTGATCCAGCACCAGAGCGTGAGGACATGGTGTTTTGCGCCAATCAGACGTTTGTTGGTCTAAATGCTTTAGAGAAAAAAATCTGTGTTTTAAGTCACATGAAATTTCCATCCAGGCAACAAGAGGTGCCTCGATTTGAAAAATGGTTCCAAGCTTTCGGGTATGAAATAAAAACCTTGCCTTATACATCTTCGATTTTATTTGAAGGCGGTGGAGACGCCGTATGGCATCCAAATCGGGCACTTATTTGGGGAGGCTATGGACAGCGCTCAAACAAAGAAGTTTATACTTATATTTCTGAAGTTTTTGATGCACCTGTGTGTATTTTAGAACTAAAAACTGAAAAGTTTTACCACTTGGACACCTGTTTTTGTCCTATTGACGAAAACACAGTACTTGTTTACCCACCATCCTTAACTCAGAAAAGCCTAGAGCTCATAGCCTATTTTTTTAAGGAAGTGATTGAAGTCAATCAACACGAAGCTATGGAACTTATGGCTTGCAATGCAGCTGCGTTTTTTAACAAGTGTGTTGTTATTCAAGAAAAATCAAACGAAATTAATGAAAAACTTAAGTCTTTAGGATTTAGAGTCATCGAAGTCGACACCAGCGAATACATGAAATCCGGTGGCAGTGTGTTTTGTATGAAAATGGCTCTGTGGTAGAAGTTTTCTAAAAGATTTCTCCACTCCAAAGTTTTGAGATAAAATCCTTGACAGGTAAAATCAAAATACCATCATTAGTGATTCTTGGTGTGTTATCTAAACATACGAGGTAAGTTTTTTTTAATTCTGGATGGTCCTTTTTTAATTCACGAATGCCTTTAAGGTGCACGTTGTCTATTCTTTCTCTTGATTTTGCTTCAATTGCAACTTCCATATCATTGACAATAAAATCTACCTCAGTTCCACTGGCTAATCTCCAATATGAGAAATTAGAAAACCTTTGCTGATAAGAATCATATGCTTTTAGTTCATGAAAAATCCAATTTTCAAATGCCTTACCAAAGAGTTCGTTTCCTGGCTCTAAATTTTTTCTTTTAGCCAAATAGTTAACAACTCCTACATCGAAAAAGTAAAATTTAGGGGTTTCGATTATTTTTCTTTTCATTCGCTTGCGAAAAGCCGGTAAAAAACTCCCAAGATAAGTGTCACAAAGAATATCAAAGTATGCTTTAACTGTATTAGATGATACGCCACAATCACTTGCAATATTTGTAAAATTTACCATTTCTGTATCTGTCAAAGCTGCTGCTGTTAAAAAATTCGAAAAAACACCTAAATTTCTTAT
>JACQAU010000206.1 GCA_016194835.1 Deltaproteobacteria bacterium | reverse complement strand
GTTAGAGAGTACACCAGGTACAAAAAAAATCACGAGGCGGAACCTAAAAAACTAACACTAATGAAAATGAACAAGGATCATGTCTTTGACGGCTTTAGTTACCCTATCTTCGAAGCCTTTCAAAATGTTTTTATGAATTAGCTTAGGTTTAAAATTCCTCTAACAAAAGCATTTCTAAAAGAGGTTTTAACTCAGGTCTATTTTGAGGAGGAGTGGCTGGAAATTGATAAATCCAGACTTCACCCTTTCTAAATTCTTTTAGCCCCCTGATTTCCAATTGTGACGGCACACTCCTCTTAACTTCAACAGCTTTTAGATCGTTGCTTTCTAGGCTTGGAAGTTTCCATATAAAATCAATCTCCATTCCATACCTCATGTCATAAAAAACCTCTATGCCTTGCTTCCGAAATTCAGAAGCCACAATATTTTCAATCCAACGACCCTGAAAAGTTAAATTTTCCCAGTTTTTTTTAAACCATGACGATTGCACTATCCCCGTTTCAGAGAATGAACTCAATGCTCCCATAGTCAATGAATCTAGAAAATAAAATTTCTTTTCCTTTTTTACTACTCCACGATGAGTTTTTTGATTGTACCGTTCTACGGTCATCAGGGCATAACAACCCTCCAAAATTTCTACATATTGCTTTAAAATCGGATGTGAACCTGCATCCACTGCTTTTGCCAATGCATTATAACTACTCCTGCTTCCCAACTGTAGCCATAACACTTCTGCCAATGCTGCTGTCAATCGGGGAGAACGATGTTTTCGACTTGTTTCACCAAGAAACACGTCCACCATCTCCTGTAATAAATCAAAAGAAGGTTCAGATAACTGCAGACATTCTGAGACAGCCATTGGGTATCCCCCCCATTGGCAAAATTTTTCAAAAATCGCATCTACGCCAGTATTAAAATGGTTTTTTGTCGCAAGATAAAACTCTCTAAACGTTAGAGGAAGTAGTTCAATATCGCGACACACTAAACTATGCCCCCTTCTTCCAGGTAGACGCTCACCTAGATTTTTCAAATCAAAAGCATTAGATCCTGTTATCCAAACCGTTCTAGATTCAAATCTTCCCTCATCAGCTAAAATTTTTAATGCCCGAGGCCAGTCTTTTACCGCTGTGACCTCATCTATAAACCAATATTTAGACGTTATAGATTCCAAAATCTTTAAAAGTTCTTGCCAACTTTCATAGCACTCAGCGTTTAAATAAAAAATTTCATCTGGAGACGTGCTTTGCTTCAGAAGTTCTAAAATCCAGAGCTTGAACTGAGTAGATTTACCTATTCTTCTTGGACCCAAGAGAGTGTGTATTCCTGGTGTGTGATCAAATATCAGAGAAGGACGCTTGTATTTAGCAGAAAAATAGTGCTTAAGATGCAGATCATGCACCGACCAATTCTCATCTGAAACCCATTGTAATCCAAAATGTTTTAAATCCATTACAACTCCTAAATACTAATAATAGCATGTAATTTCAATATGTTCAAGTCTTGAAATTTTTTTAATCAAGACTTGATACTTCCAAGTTCGGCCGGTCTTTAGTATCTATTTTTCATAAATCACTAATGGAACACCGGTCAATCTCAGGAGCTGATCTGTTGACCAACACAGAGTTGTGCGACGTACTGTCATTAAGTAAAGTCCAATTGCATCTACTAGGGTAAGATTTTTATAACTATATTAACCACCCGTATTACTAACAGGTCTGTATTTAAAAGGATACGTCACTTGCACCACTCCAGCTCCAATAGGAATCGGAAACTGGATTCTCTTAATAACTTGTAGTACACACCGATCTACGTTTGCATTTTTGATAGTACTTGTAGAAATACCTGCCTTAGTCACACGCCCTGTGCTCCCAATAACAAAAGTCGGGACCACTTGTCCCTTAAGATTTGGATTTTCAGCATTAATTTCGTTTACATAACACAAGACAAACTCATCCCTATGAGCCAAAATTGCAGCTTCGATTGCATCTCGATCAATAACTCCCATAATGACTGTTTCTTCTGGACCACCACTACGAATTTCCACCCTTGCTTGGCCACCAATAATACCACTCCCACTTCCTGCAGCACCAAGCCCGGTGCCAACTCTACCCCTGAGTTGTAAATCCTCCAAATCCTTGCAACTGACTTCCGTCTTTTCCAAGGTGTACTCCAGCATTGCCCAAAAGATTTAAGATCTTACTACTTGCACCTTTTAACACATCAATATTGCCTTCATCAGGCACTTGACTGTGTCCAGTACCTCGTCCCTCTCCAGCTTGTGGTGACGGTCGTTTTGCTATAGTTTGAGGAATTTTACCAGGCGGCGCTTTCGGCGATCCACGCTTCCCTTCTTTTCCTTTAGCTCTCGCACCTTCACCCTCTTTTGCTTCATTTTCTTTTCTCTTACCACCTCCAAGAGAAGCTCGTGATGAAGTCTTTTGTGGTTTTATACCAACTAACATTTCCTTTGGAACTTCTTTTGGTGGATTAGCTTTCTTAGTCATGTCTACTTTAATAGTCTCTTTTGGTGTTGGCTTCTTCTTTGGAGTTACCTGTTTCACAGTAGAACTGTCTTTTTCTTTTGAAACAAGTGATTCTGGTTTGGGCTGAATTTTTACCTGAAATTTTTCTGGCTGATACAGAATGGTAGCTACTCGATCTGGAATTTTTTCAGCCTCAATGTTTTGAGAAACATGCGCATTTAAAAGTGCAAAAATAAAAAACGCTGTCATAAACAACGAAGAAAACATTACCTTCAACAAAAATGGATCTCTCTCTACCATTTTTCTTCTTTTTAGACGAGGGGGAGCGGGTGTGAAGTTCAAATAAAAATCAATCCCTAAAAGGCGAATTTTTGCAAAATCATCCTTACCAAACGGTAGTGGCAAGACCTGCGCACCTCTAAAATCAATTTCTTCGATCTTCTGTAATTTTCCATTTCTTTGGATCACTCCAGTCATTCTTGGATCGAGAAATAACGTATAATCTCCATTGACCTTAGTAACCAAAGAAAACTTTGGAGTCGAAAACACAGGAGGCACGATAAAATCAGACCCCTTAATTCCTCCCAAAGTAACCGTGTGTCTGTCAACAAAATGCTCGACATCTAAAATGCATCCATGCCAAGACATCACTACTTGTAACGCTAGTTTTGAACAAACAGTATAATCGAAAATATTTTCTATTTCATGCTCTGCCTCCAAAAGCAAAGGCTTTAGATCTTCTTTGGGATTTAAAAATAATTTTCTACCCTCTGATTCTTTTATTTTATCTCTTGGCGAAATTTGGCTAACAGCCTCTAAACTAAATATTAAAGTATGAGAACCAATATTGAGTTCGTCACCATTTTTTAATTGCTCAGTAATAACTTTCTGACCATTGAGTGAAATACCTGTTTCACTTCCTAGATCATAAATCGTGATTCTGGTACCTTCGTCTTTTTTTAAAACTTCTAGCACAGCGTGAAGTGGTGCTACGTCTTCGCCAGTTAATCTAACATCTGAAGACTCAACACGACCAATAACAATACGCTCTTTATGAATTTTAAAAACTTTTTCAGTCTCACCTTTTAAGCTCAACACGACTACGTGTTCGACTTTGGGCGTTAAAAACGGCGGAAGCCCACCTGCAATTGGCGTTCCTTTTGTCTTATCATTTGAGTCCATGGTTTTTATCCTCACTTACTTAAAACAACATCTCTAAGCATTTCTTTATGAAAATTTTTTCTTCTTTTCACTAGCGAATCAAATTTTTCTTCAGCCTTTCTTTGAAAATAAAATTCTCCTGGATTTTTTACTTCACCCTCTAGCTCTATTCCATGATAATCAAGATAAACAAGGGAACGATTCCCGTTTCCCCGATGCAGATTCCGGACTTGGAGATGGGTCCAAACAGA
>JACQAU010000232.1 GCA_016194835.1 Deltaproteobacteria bacterium | reverse complement strand
TGCGAGATACATAGTTCTGTATCGGAGTTTAAACGATACGAAACCCAGCATGTTGGTGAGCCTTTACGATGAGCTAAAAATTGTTTTGGACAAAGCACTTCAGCAGAATGTGCCATATCAAAACACATTTCTGTAACGATTAAACCTATAATAATCAAAATTTGCTTAAAATTCATATAAACTAATGTCTACACTCTATAAGCACATTTCGTGCCAAAATGAAAAAAATCAGGCATAATAATAACTATGGACATCCAGCTTACAAGAGCAGAACTAATGGAAAGGGTTTTTTACATCTCACAAATTGTAATTTTTGGCCTATTTATAGCCGTATTGATTTTTTTTAGACCTGGTTTTGGGAGAACAAAATTTAAACAAAAAGAAAGCAATACCAAAACACAACCGGAGCGAAAATGTATAAAAAAACTCCTAACTTCTAAGAATAAACCAGCAGAAAAGAACAAACCAGAACCACCCATAGGAATTAATATTCATGGCAAACCACATGAAATATTAGGCGTTTCTGAAAATGCAACAAAAAATGAGATTACAAAAGCATATCATGACAAAATAAAGCAATATCATCCAGACAAGGCCGCATCACGAGGCACACAACAGTGGTCACAGAAAACAATACATGACACCCAAAAAATAGCAGAAGCAATAAACGCCGCCAAGGACACTTTAATAAAATCCCTAAAATCATGATAAGTCTACATTTAAGACACACTGACTGTTTTTCATACTATCAGCACTACAGTTTCATACAAAAAAGCTGGCATTAATCTTGCTTAAAACTATCGGCATGTTACCTAAAATTGGCGCACCTTTAAATTGTGATCCAACACCCATGCTTCAGTGGGTAGAAGTTTCAAGCTCGTTTCAGATACCACACTTTCAAATAGTGGGCCTTCCAAGCCCAGAAGTCTCTGAAGCAAAAGAAAGAGTCAAAGCAGCCATTGAGACGTCAGAATTGCCATTTCCAAAAAAAAGAATTGTTGTCAATCTCTCTCCTGCAAATATAAGGAAACAAGGAACCAATGCGGATCTAGCAATTGCGCTTTCCGTTTTATTAACAAAAAAGCCAAACCTATCTCCTGAGCTTGAGCATACGAAATGGGTTGCTTGTGGTGAATTAGGCTTAGACGGAAATGTAAAACCCGTAGGACAAATCACAAGGGCCATTTATGCCTGCACAAAAGAGAGAGTGGATTTTCTTCTTTTACCAGTTTCAGAAAAAATACAAGCTTATGAGAGTTTAAAAGTAATTAAGGAAAGCTGTGTTTTTAAAAACAAACCACCGGTCATATTATTGATAGAAAACTTATCTGAAGCCTGGAAAATTTTATCTGAGTTCTCTGCCGAACAGTGTAATCAATATGAATTAAAATATGACAGAGCGGAAAAAGATCAGACAGTTATAACAGACGAAGAGTTAACTCTTTTACCTATTTCGCCTTCTTTAGAGAGAGTGCTTTGCGCTTCGACAGCTGGGGAACATCATTTACTACTGCTTGGCCCAAAAGGAGTGGGCAAAAGCCATGCAATAGAGTGGCTAAGCGTATTGCACGAGGCTCCATTGCCTAAAGATAAATTAAATCAAATTTTACTTGCTGAATTAAATTTGTCTTCAAAGAATAAAGATATTTATTCTGCCATTCGCAAAATCAGCGTTCACGTCAGACCTGCAGCGCTAATTGGTTCAACATCTGGAACGATTTTACGAGTTGGAGAATTTAGTTTAGCTCATGGCGGTTTACTAATAGCAGATGAAATTTTAGAATGGCATCGCGATAGTCGCGAAGCCTTAAGGGAGCCATTAGAACAAGGCGTGGTAACATTAACCAGAAAACAAGGCACTGTTGAGTTACCGGCCAGATTTACTTTGGTTGCTAGTGGAAATTTATGCCCTTGTGGTGGTTGGCCAAAATCTATACCACTGTCTTACACAAGCACAACTCTGAAAAGCATGAAAATAAAGCTCTGCCATTGCCCCACTCATCACATGGAACGTTATTTTAAAAAGCTGTCGGGTCCGATTTTAGACAGAATTGATATTGTTTTAAAGGTTACAGGCACTTTAGGTGAATTCAATGTTTTACCTTCTGGAAAAATTAATCAACTAAAAGATAAAATCAATAAAGTAAAATCCAGACTAATAAATCAATATGGTGCACCTCCAGGGCAGTTAAAACCATATGAATTAGAAAAATTTTTCGAAAAAAATCCAACCTGGAAAAATGAAAGCATTTTTTTAGATGCAGAAAGTTTAAGAAGTCGTCATAAAATTCTGAGACTTGCGCTAACACTAGCAGCCTGGGACGACAAATCTTATCCGAACATCACCCATATTCACGAAGCTTCTCTTTATCGCCCAGAACGACTTGGTTTTTAGCAAATAGTCTTGCGTGTAGTTTTAAATCACAGATATTTCGTCCAATGGCTGAGATGAAAATGGCTTTGATTTATGCAGAACATTAAATAATATTTGCAAAAAATGTCTATTAG
>JACQAU010000202.1 GCA_016194835.1 Deltaproteobacteria bacterium | reverse complement strand
CCTAGTTCAGGTGGAATAGTTAGTTTTCTCTTTTCACCAACTTTCATGCCCAGTACACCTTGGTCCCAACCCTTGATGACTTGTCCTGCACCCAATCGGAATTTAAATGGTTCCCCACGATCAAGAGAGGAATCAAATTTTTTTCCATCTGTTAGCCAACCAGTGTAGTGAACAGAAACTGTTTTTCCGTTTTCTACACTTACTCCTGTGCCATTTTGTAATGTATCGGTTTTGAATTTTTTTGTACAACTTAGGTTAATTGACATGAGAGCAATAATAATCGCAATTGTGCTTTTAAACCATGTATTTATTTGCATAAGTATGATTCTCCTTGTGGTTTGAGTATGTTACTCGCAGTCAAAGAAGAAAAAAAGCCTTTTTTTGCCTATTGACCACCGCGTGTCAGAAGTGTTACGACATTTATAGATGAATGTGTGTTCTTTTTAAAATCAACATGAAACACGACAATATATTACATAAACAAGAGAAGCTGTTTTTAGCTGGCAAGCGTTCTAAAGTTGCTGAATTTTTCGAAGTGCTGCGAATCATGAGGGAATTTGTTAGAGGTTTCGGTGCGTTTCATCACCTCAAGCCTGCTGTAACGGTATTTGGATCGGCTCGTTTTAAGGAGAGTACGCATGAAAGCTACTATGAACTTGCAAAGAAAGCGGGTTCACTTGTCGCGCAAGAAGGCTTTACTTTAATTACTGGCAGTGGACCTGGACTTATGAAAGCGGCTAATCAGGGAGCTAAGGAAGCAGGTGGGTATTCTGTTGGCTGTAACATCGTTTTACCACATGAACAAAAACCAAATCCTTGGTTAAATAAATTTGTAACTTTCAATTATTTTTTTATCAGGAAAGTCATGCTTATCAAATATTCGTATGCCTTTATTATCTTGCCCGGAGGATTTGGCACTTTGGATGAGCTTACAGAAGCTTTGACACTGATCCAGACAGGCAAGTTACAGGATTTTCCAGTTATATTAGTTGGAAAGGATTATTGGAGAGGATGCATGGAGTGGTTTCAGAGTACTTTGGTTAAACAAGGTGCGATATCTGCAGCAGATTTAAATTCTATTTATTTAACTGATGATATAGAGGAAATTAGAAATATTCTTCACAAAACCGCTCTACGTTTTGGCTTAAAACAACAATAAGAACCCGCCGCGTTAATTATCTAGAAACCCTTTATTTTTTATAATTTAAATCCGACAAGTAAGTGTGATTATCTGGATAGCTATAATTTTTTTGATTTCCTTCTCTATAGGTGCAGAACCTGTTTCTGATGAGGTTTCTAGTTTTGAGAGAGAAGTTCAACTTGCTTGTGGAGCACAAGAAAAAGATATTAGTCAGAGTCGCAAAATGATTGCTCAAGCTACAGTTGAGAAATTGCAAAATCAGCTCTCTAATATTCAGACAAAAATCCAGGCTATTCATTTACAGATTAAGGATCTTACGGAAGGATCGTTTTTAACATCACAAGAAGTTTTAAAAGAATCAAAAGCGCAATATGAGAAAGAAATCAAAAAATACCGACTCATGCTTTCGGATAGTAATTTAGGAAAAGATTCTGCTGGTATTGAAGTCCAACTAGAACGTGTCAGGACAGCACAAAGAAAACTAGATATTTTGGTTCAAAGACTAAAGTCACAGGATTTGACGACTGTTGATAAAAACAAGCCTAAAGCACATGAGTTGCAGCAAGCAAAGGAGGAATTGAATAAATCTTATAAGGAGATTGAAGTGCTTTTAAAAACAGCAGACATTTACCAGGGATTTGTAAAAAAAGTCCAAACATGTTTGCGAGAAGAAATTCAGGAGCCAAAAGCTACTACCGCAGTGGAGGTGCCAAGGTCAGTTGTTTTGCCGAAAGGTTCTTCTGAAGTTGATGTTCCCGGTACTGTTTATAAAAGAAGGACGAGTGTGGAATGAGTTATTGTAAAATATTCTTTGTCATTATTGCAATACTTGTAATTGAAGGTTTAAATACCAAGCTTTGCTTTGGAAAAGCAGCGGGTGAATACGCACCAGCAATGGATATGGGAGTAGCTTTTTTTACAGGAACTTCGGGTAAAAGCATGACGGGAGCTTTGGCTGAGTATTTCAATTTCCGTGCAGAAGATAGAAAAGGATTTTTTAGGCCACAGGCTGCTATGGAGATATTAACTGCAGTAGGCAAGGCTTCTATTGGCACTGATACACCAAGTGCGTCATTATATAATGCTTCTTTTATTGTGGGTGTGCATTTGTTTCCATTTACAGCAGTCAGATTTGCTCCGTTTGTAGGCGGAAGTGGAGTTGTTGGCTGGGGCTATCTCAAGATGGGCAGTCCACCCGCGGGAGTAGAGGCAAATACTCAAAGCATAGTTTATGGATATGAGCTAACCGCAGGAGTTGATCTGCGAACTGGTTCCTTAGATGGCGCAGCAATTAGAATAAAAAGTGGACTTTATGTAACTTCTGGAAAATTAGGTGGAGTTTCTAGTTTTATGCTACAAGGGTTTCGTATAAGTTTGGGAATGATTTGGTAGTGTTTTATAGCTTATTTTGCCCAAGAAGTGATAGTTTTTTAAAAAATACTTTCAATTTTCGGATTTTTTTAAAATATTTCTAGTTATTTTTCTTTAAAGGGCGCATACAAGCGGAAATCGAAGAACTCAAAATAAGTCAAGAGAAATGAAAATGACACTATGCGTGATATTTTTATTTTTTTAGCTATTTTTTTTATTTTACAGAAAAAAGGTAAGGGGTTCAAGAGGTTAACGCTATAAGACTGTGCTTTGACAATGGTAGAAATTATCTGCAGTCTAAAGTTAACAACTATAAAAGAGGGTTAATTGAGCATGATCAGCTACAAGTTGCAAGTTTTACATAAATTAATCAAGAATGGGGTGTTTGACTTAGGTGTTGGTCAAAATAAAAAAGGAGATTGCTATTCATGGAAAAGATCATGATTGAACAAGAGCACGTAAAATCAAATGGACAACTAGATAAAGGCAAATTTTTAAATCAAAGCTTAAATTTTACTGAAGTTGAGCAAGCTTGTCTTATACCTATTTCATTACCTATTTCGACCAGAAAAATAAAAACACAGTCTTTTTCTATAAAACGTTATTTTTCAACCTCCGGGCTTAATCCGCTAGATTCTGTGAAATACATCAAAACTTCTTCACAAATTAAAGATACAGACGGTAGTACAGTATTTGAAATGAAAGAGGTCGAAGTTCCAGAGACTTGGAGTCAACTCGCCGTAGATATTTTAGTTTCTAAATATTTTAGAAAGGCTGGTGTTCCTGATACAGGATATGAAACTTCTTTAAAACAAATTGTAAAACGTATTTCACATACTTTGCGAGTTGCAGGACTAGAGATGGGTTATTTTGATTTAGAAAATGCACAAATTTTCGAAGACGAACTATCCCATATGCTAACTCACCAGATGGGCGCCTTTAATTCTCCAGTTTGGTTTAATTTAGGCTTGTGGCACGAATATCACATTGATGGTACTGGAGGAAATTATGCCTGGGATCCTGTGTCATGTAGAGTGGTCGAAACAAAAGATGCATATTCACGACCACAATGTTCTGCTTGTTTTATTCAAGCCATAGATGACGACCTAATGAGTATTTTTCAACTCATTAAAAACGAAGCCAGACTTTTTAAATATGGTTCAGGTACAGGTACTAATTTTTCAAAAATTAGAGGAGCACAGGAAAAATTATCTGGAGGTGGCTACTCGTCAGGGTTAATAAGCTTTTTAGAGGTTTTTGATAAAGGTGCTGGTGCTACTAAATCTGGTGGCACAACTAGGAGAGCCGCAAAAATGGTTTGTTTAAATATGGACCATCCAGAAATTTTAGATTTTATTACTTGGAAAAGCAGAGAAGAAAAAAAAGCACAAGCTTTAATAGCCGCAGGGTATGCTTCTGACTTTAATGGCGAGGCATATAAAACAGTTGCTGGGCAAAATTCTAATAATTCTGTTCGAGTAACAGATGAGTTCATGCATGCTGTAGAACGAGACGATAAGTGGCACACGAAGGCCCGTACTACAGGTGAAACTATTGATACATATGACGCTAAAATGCTTTGGAAAAAAATTGCAGAATCAGCTTGGACATGCGCCGATCCAGGTGTTCAGTATGATACCACTATTAATAATTGGCATACTTGTTCAAACACAGATCGAATATGGGCATCAAATCCTTGCTCAGAGTATATGTTTCTAGATGATTCTGCTTGTAATCTTGCTTCTTTAAATTTAGTAAAATTTCTCAAGACTGACGGCAGTTTTGATATTGATGGCTATCGACAAGCTTGCCGGGTTTTTGTGATTGCGCAAGATATTATGGTAGATTTGGCAAGCTATCCTACAGCTACTATAGCAAAGAACTCACATGATTATCGCCCACTTGGCCTAGGCTATGCAAATTTGGGAACTCTGCTTATGCTGAAAGGAATACCATATGATAGCGAAGAGGGACGGACATGGGCTGCGGCTCTGACTGCCATTATGTGTGGACATGCTTATGCGGTTAGTGCTGAAATCGCACAAAAAATAAATCCGTTCGAAGGTTTTGAACAAAATAGTTCTTCTATGTTGCTGGTGATCTCAAAACACCGAAAATCAGCTTATGATATTAATTCCAAGCACTGTCCAAGGCAATTAGTTGAAGCTGCAAGATTTGATTGGGATTTGGCTTATACTTTAGGCGAAAAGCATGGATATCGAAATGCTCAAGTCACTGTTTTGGCACCTACTGGTACAATTGGACTACTCATGGATTGTGATACAACAGGAGTAGAGCCAGATTTTGCATTAGTAAAGTTTAAGAAATTAGCAGGTGGAGGATGTTTTAAAATTGTCAATCAATCTGTACCTGCGGCTCTAAAAAACTTAAAATATACTGAAAGTTTGACAGAATCTGAAATAAGAAAAATAGAAAAAACTTTGCCTGGTACGTTTGAACTGTCTAGTTGCTTTACCAGATTTGCTTTAGGCGAAGAAATTTTAAATAGTTTAAGAATTTCTAAAACAACATATGAAGTGCCTACTTTTAATTTTCTTACATGGGCAGGCTTAACAGAAGTGAAAATTCAAGAAGCAAATGAAATTATTTGCGGAACAATGACTGTAGAGGGTGCTCCGCATCTAAAAGCTGAACACTTGCCAGTTTTTGATTGTGCTAATAAATGTGGAAGTCGTGGAAAGCGTTTTATTGCACCAATGGGACATGTTCACATGATGGCTTCGGTACAGCCATTCTTATCTGGTGCAATTTCTAAAACTGTAAACATACCCAATGAAACCACGGTTGAGGAAATTGAGGATATTTATTATCAGGGGTGGAAATTGGGTTTGAAAGCTGTTGCCCTGTATCGGGATGGTTGTAAGCTTTCTCAGCCGTTGTCAACAAAATCAGATAAGCAAGTTCAAACATGGAGTGCTCC
>JACQAU010000201.1 GCA_016194835.1 Deltaproteobacteria bacterium | reverse complement strand
GTTAAAAGAGGGTTGGGGTCAGGCATTGGATTTTAGTACTTTAGTGCCAGCGATGACTGGGAGTGATTGGACATCAGTGATTGTTTTTACTGTCATGGCTTTGGTCTTGTATAGGACCGGTCGGTGATCATACATTTTTCGAATCAAGAACTCACGTATACGGGTCAAGAGCTCAGGCCTCATTTTTTGTTTTCTCATTTTGATCTAAAGGGATCGGGTATTTGTGCTTTTATTGGTCCCTGTCATGTCAAAACGGAGCACTTGGTTGATTGGGAAGATAGAAAACAAGGTGATTTTATCAAAGCCAAGCTCATGCTACATTTTCTGAGTGAGTTTTTTTGTATGAGTCTAAAAGAAGCTGTGCTTTTGCAAAGGCTTTTTATTGCTAAAATAGCCGAAAAACTTAATTTTTCAAAATCTAGTTCCCATATGATTATTCGCTCAGGAAATGATCTTTTTATTAATGAACGAAAGCTAAGTGTTTCTATTGTGACTTCTTCGCCAGTTTCGCAATTATTGCACATTGGGGTTAATCTTGACCCTGAGGGAGCACCAGTTTCGGCTATTGGATTGTTTGAGCTTGGGTTGTCTATATCTCAGCTTAAGGAACGTTTTATTCCAGAAATTTTAGAGGATTTTGCTAAAGAATTTGAAGGGGCTAGCTTTGCCTGCACCAAGGTCCGCCCTGTAATCTAGATTCTGCTGAAAAAGGCTCATCTACTTTGTCATGCTCGACATCCTGTCTGCGCTTGCAAAGTAAAGTGTGCTCGCTTCCAGCTCGCAGTCTTTATGTCACTTTGTCAGATTTTCTCTTTGAGCAGAATTTAAGCACGCGCCACAGGCCATATTGCACATGGTGATAAATAAATCATATGTTGAAATAAGTATTGACATATAGTGTCACCGATTGGTATAGCTTATCCGTGTGCTAGAGGAGGCGGTATTTTAATGGTGAACCCCAAAAATAAGATACTTAAGTTATTATCCAAACTGGTAGTATTTATTTTGATATTTGAAATTGGTCTTCCATCTTCTTATATAACAAACCGTTCTTATGTCTATGCAAACAATCCGAAGCCTGAAAAACAAAATCTCTTAACGTTTCCGGTAACTTCCGAGCCCATTCAAGACTTTATCGAAGAAAAGATCAAAGAAAATGGAGGGGAGCTCCCTCCTATTGATGATTTTGCATTAAACGATCCGATCTTGGATGAAGACCCATTTTTCATGCAATCTCAAAACTGGGTCGCATCTTTAGCAAACGAAAACGAGAATGGGAGTGAGAATGGGGATGATGAAGTTATTTTTTCTGAAACTGAACACTCTGTTTCAATACAAGTTAAAGGCTTATCTCAGGCATTAGTAATTAACCAGTCCTTGCAGCCACTCTTATTCAATGACCAGTATGTTTTGTTATCTGCTAAGGAAAATTTCAGCCTTTTTGATTCACATGAACAAACATCAGGACAACACCAAAGTCCTGGACAAGGAATTTTTTTCCTTTCGGTTTTAGAAATCAAAAATTCAATTGAAGACTCAAGACCTGTGCCTGTGTATTTCTTTCCACTTCCAACTCGGGGGCGTGAATGGATTGGAAAAGTTACAGCCATTGAAACACCTAGTTCAGATTATTTTTTGCTCTATGATAATACTGAATTAGATGTAAGCAAAGAAGACAAAAATGAACCCCTGCCAATTAGATTTAAAGATATTGAAACTTTGCATAATGCAGAACTATTGAATGTCAATTTTGCGCAGTATTCTTCGCTTTTTTATCAGATTATACATAAAAAAATTAGTTTCAATCCAACGCCGTCACAAAAAGATGATCTTCGTTTATATTTTAGAAAAATCTTTGAAACTATTTATAACACACAGAAGATCAAAGAAGGCAAAAGTCTTACACAGAGTGATTTTAAGTTAATAAATGAAAATATTATAGGACTTCAAAAATCCTTTATCAAATCTTTAGGACTTGCATTGCTGCGGCCATTGCCTGGAAGCACTGCTGGCTTTGGAATTTATTTTACAGGATTAAATAAAGAGAATTCTAGTTATTCTTTTTTTGATCTCGACAATTATTCTTTTTTTAATCCAGAAAAACAAGATCATCATAAAAATAATAAGCATAAAAATAATAAGAATGAAACTTTGCCTTTTTTTAAACTTTTAAAAAATAATTTTTTTAAACTTTTCTCACAATTTTCACCAATTCAACTTGCATTAGCAGACGGGGGTGATGGGCCCTTACTGCCTGATGCACTCGATGTGGCTACAAAAGATGCAGCAGCTTACGCTGCAACTCAGGCAGCTACTACTACAAGGCTAGTTAGAATAGGAACTGGCGCTGTAGTCTGTGCCGGTGCAGCGATTTTATTGAAGTACACCGTTTTTAGAAAACATTTTGCAATATTGAATGCGGAAAAAGCTAAGAAAGGAAATACGCCTAGAAATGTTTGGCAAAAGTTAAGACGTGAAGGGAAAGACTCTGGCGATGTTTTTGCATATAATATGCTCTTTCTAGACTCATTATCTTCGACATTTTTAGGTGCTTCAGTAGAATGGACACTCGATCGTTATTTTCCACAGCTTGCTGCAGGTCAGAATTCTCTTATTCGTCAAATACTTAATCGTACTATTTTTTACCAAAGAAACATTGTAAGAAAAATCCCTGTTAACTGGGAGACTTTTGTCAAAGGATTTGGAATTTTTGGACTACTTGATAG
>JACQAU010000218.1 GCA_016194835.1 Deltaproteobacteria bacterium | reverse complement strand
GCCGCCAACTCATTGGGATCTTCGGTTTCTATGATTGGCTCAACTGGTGGTTTATTCTTAAAAAACTCGTTAGCTTTCATGCCTTCAAGCTCTGTAAGCTTGCTCACTGCTGCAAAAGACACAGAGGCTATAGGCAGTCCGGCTAAAACTGACAAAGCACATTTTTTTATTAGATTCATAATATTGTTCTCCTTTATATTTTTGCAATCCAACATCCCGGATCTAAGCTCAAATAATTGCCAGTTTCCGCATAAGCTGCATTTCTATCACCACCGCAACGTCTTAGGCTTTTGCAAGATCCACAAGTTTCGATCTCTCCTTTTCTTACTGATGTAAGTAATGGGTGAGTTAAAAAAATCTTTTCCAGGCCTTCTTCTAAAATATCTCCCAAAATTATCCGTGAACGACTTGAAGCTAAAAGCTGTCCTTGATAATTAACAATAATGCCTTCCCAAAACCTGCCACTGCGCCCAAGAGCTGGATGCAAAAGATGCATTAGCGGATCTGATGTAGAAGTTTTTATTTCTAAAATAGCTGACTGATATAGAATTTCTTCATAAACACGCTTTAACTCTAGTGCACCAAGCGTGTGATCACTACCATGATGTACCAAGTTCTTTGCGCTTCCTTCTGCAATCAGCCTTGTGAATCCAAGAAAAGAAACCCCCCAGTTTTTTGTAGTCTGAAAAAATTCTGGTATTTTTTGAGCTGTTCTTTGAGACAATACGCACAGTAAATGCACACTGTAGCCTTGTTCTAATAAAATACTTGCACCTAAACGTGATTTTTGAAAATTACCTGCTCCTCGGACTTGATCATGAGAAGCAGCATCATGACCATCCAGACTTATTTGAAACCGAATATTTTGTTTAAAACTATCAAATTCTTTACAAACATTTTGAGACAACAAAACTCCATTTGTAAGAATAGAAAATCTTGTTTTTTGATCAAGCTCATATGCATGTTTTATTAATGGCAATAAAGAAGAAGAAAGCAGAGGTTCTCCACCAGAAAACATAACACATGCCCTAAATTTTAATTTTCTTCGTAATACGTCATACTGATTTAAGATTTCTTTCCAGGCATTTAAATTAATGGCCCCTTCATTTGATATCAAGTTGAATTGGCAAATACCTGTCTGCGTTAATAAAACTTAATAATCTTTCTTCGAGAAAATAATAAATACTTTTAAACATCAACTATCTCCTACAGATGAAGAAGTAGTTTTATTTGTCGGTCTAATAATATTTAATTGCCTTACTTTGTTAAACAGCGTTGCTCTTGAAACACCTAGTTTTTTTGAGGTTTTGATTACATCTCCATGGCAAAGCACTAGAGATTTTGAAATATATTTTTTTTCAGCATGGTTTAAAAAATTTTCAAAATGGCTTGGTGTTAATTCAGATATATTTTCTGGCAATGAATAAAAAAATCGCCTTTTTATATTTGATATAGCTAATAGTATGCGAAAAATCAAATCTGTAAGTACATGTTCTGATTTTACCAAATAATCATCAGCACCAAGTTCAATTGCCCGAGCAACGTGTTGGTAATCAGCATCGCCAGTTAAAATAACTACTGGGCTATGTGGGTTATTTTTCCTTATGCCAGGAATTAGAGTTAGCCCATCTCCGTCAGGCAGTCCCTTATCTAATAAGAACACATCAAATTTTTTAGTTTCAATGCTTTTTTGGGCCTCATTTATTGTAGCAGCAAGCTCAATTTGATTAGAAACACTTAAGAAACCTTTAAGGACTAGCGCAAAAGAAGTATCGTCTTCTACCAACAAAAAACGTAGGTTATTTAACATCTTGACGCACTACTATCCAATTTTTTATTATTTGTCCAGTATTTTATGTAAACATGATTTTTTACTTTCACCGGTGAAAGTATTTGTTAATTTTTATTTATATTTAGGATCCAAAATGCCGCTCTATCTGACAAAAGGCAGGATCTACTCCATATCCCTCTAATAAAAGCACAAGACCTGGTAGCTTTTGAGAACAAAGTGGAGAAACCACAGGCTCGCCCTTTTCATAAAAGGCATTTTCTATTAAACGTACCTGCTCCTCACACACTGTAGATGTAAAATATTTTTCACCATCCTTTAACCATGGATCACTGCAAAAAGTCCTGTCTAAAGCTTGTTTTATCTTTCTTATTTTTTTTGTAATTTCATGATTGTCTTCTAATTCTTCGGGTTCTAGCACTGCACTCCACAAACTTTTTTCGCCGTCACTAAAAAAATATCCCCAAGTATGCTTTTTTATATCTTCATTACTTTCTTTATTTAAATGCATATAAAAACTTTCACTCAAATCTTCGCCCATAATACGCCTATGTTTTAACACTAACTGAACCACACCCAGTGAATGCCTTAACTTTAAACTCTCAAGCCCAGAAATTTTTACAATAGCCTTGCTTAATTTTAGCCACTCCGTATCAATAACAAACACTAAATCACAAAAAAGCTCTTCTCCACTAGAAAGCACAAGTGTAATCCCTTTTTCATTTACATACGCAATAGAATTAATTGTACAATCTTTATAATGTTTCAATTGTGTATTATTTAGTAATTTTTTTCTTAAAGTTTCAAAAATCTCTATAAAACTCAAATTTTTAAACTGTGTCTGAAATAATGGAGCCATATATCTTTCACGATCACACAAAAGCTCTGAACGAATACTTGCTCTTTCTTCTGTAGTCTGACCTTTCATCCAAGCAGCTTCATGAAAGGACTTATATCGATACTCTCTTAAAAAAGAATCAGTTTTAAGCTCTCCTGGATCAGTTTCATATTTTGTTAAAATCGCTTTCAAAAACTGAAGTCCATGACCATCTTCTGTCACAGATAAAACAGGCAACAACCTGGTATTTTGACCTGTAATCCATAAAACTTTTTTATTTTGTAATAATAAACTCGCTATAGCTCCTAATGCCGCAGCTCCATCACCATAAACAACTGTTTGTAAATTTTTGTCCTCTTTCATAAACAATCACTGTTTTCGATAAATTTGCGATGAAGAATTTTAACAGCTTCGTCTTTTCTTGAGGCTGCCACAGAAACAGTAATCGCAAGCGGAGAGGCAACACCGTGGGTAACTAAAATATCATGACTCGCTAACGCGTCTGAAATTTCAGCAAGCGATGTGCAATCCTGTAAAAAACGATTGCCAATTAATGAAACAGGCACCTGATTTCTTATTACTTCAAAGCTTTTAACAAAACCATCATGAGTTAATTTTTCTAATCCCTTTTTCCACTCATCTTCTGCGTCTTTTTCTATATAAAAAAACATTTGCCCATCATAAAACATAGGTGCAATTGCCGCCAAATGATTCTTTGATGAAAACTCCCAAATTGCCGATGCAACTGTTGGGCGCATTAAATTTATTTTTAAAAAAATTTTAGACGCATCATCTGCAACAGCTAAAACCTGGTACTCTTCCATACCTTTTATTGTGTCTTTTATTACTTCCCTGTTTACCACTTCGGTACCCTCGCTTTCCTTAAAGCTATTCTTTACAACAAGTTTTACTCCATATTTTTTCGCCAAATCTACAGAACGATAATGCAATACGCCAGCACCCCTAAAAGCCATCTCTACCATAAGATCATGCGGTATTCTTTTGATGAGTTTGGCTTTTTTGACAATTCTTGGATCAGCCGAGAAAATACCATCTACATCCGTATAAATTTCACAAATATCGGCATTCAAAACCGCAGCCAAAGCTACTGCGGTAGTATCCGACCCACCGCGACCTAAAGTAGTAATCTCTTTAGATTCACTTACACCTTGAAATCCTGCCACAATAGCAACTTTGTTTTCAGATATTGCGTTTTTGACCCGGTCGCCTAAAATTTTTTTTATTCTTGCTCGACAATGATTGCCATCAGTAATGATCCCTGTTTGTGAACCAGTAAATGACATGGCCTGAATTTTTAAATCTTCTAACGCCATGCTCAACAAAGCCATCGAAATTCTTTCACCTGCAGTCAAAAGCATGTCCATTTCTCGATTTTTCGGCTTTTTTGAAACCTTGTAAGCTAATTCAACAAGTTCATCTGTAGTATGTCCCATAGCGCTTACAACTACAATGAGCTGATGTCCTGAAGCATAAGTTTCTGCAATCCGTTCTGCTATAGCTCGAATTTTTTGTGGAGTTCCGACAGATGTTCCACCAAATTTTTGCACTACTAGTGACATTGCTTATTTATAGGCTAAAGAGTCTCAAAGCTCAAGTATCTCGATTAATCTTCGTACTTGGGCGTGTACGGGCACCTTCGCGATTTTTTAAGCTAATACGGTAATATTTAGAGTTTCTCTTATAAGATCGCTTCTTTGCGGGGGCATCTCTTAAATCCAAGGTAGCAATACTGCGCGCTGGATCATTTGGCATTGGGAGCAAAATACGAGTGCCCACCTTTAATATGACCTTAGGTGACAACTTATTAAGATCAACAATGGGGTCCACCCTAATACCGAAATGTCTAGCTACTTTCGAAAGGGTTTCTCCTGATTTGATACGATACTTTAAAAACTCTACTTTTTTTGTAAAAGTGTCATGATTATACGCTAATAAAAATTTTTCTTTAATATTAACCGGAAGCTTAACACGGTAGGTGTCAGTGGTAGGAGGGGTACACCAGCGCAGTAGCTCTGGATTAAAGCCCTTGACTGTTTGATATGAAAGAGCAGCCGCTTGTGAAATTTTTAATAGATCTGCTGGTGCTTGAACTTCGAACTCCATCAACTCTTCTTGACTAAGCTCCCCTTTTTTACTCACCTGTGGTGACGCTATAACCCGAGGCTCTTCGGCTAAAAATCCAAACTGTTCTCTGTTTTTTGCAATAAGTGCTGCGGCAATAACTTTAGGCACATAGTCTCTTGTTTCAAGTTTTAAAAATCGCTGGCGAGATAACGCCCAAAAATCTGATACTCCATAACGCCGAATAGCCCTGGCAATTTTTCCACCTCCAGAATTATATGCAGCTATCGCAAGTTCCCAGCTTTTAAATATATCATACAGTTCTTTTAAATAATCCATAGCGGCAATTGTGGATTTTTTTGTATCTCTTCTTTCATCAATCCACCAATTTATTTGAAGGCCATATTTTTTTCCAGTAGCAGAAATAAATTGCCATGGACCTACTGCCTTTGCATGTGAACGTGCATAATTGTGAAATCCACTTTCAATCATTGCTAAATACACTAAATCTTGAGGCATGCCCTTTTCTTTTAAAATCGGTGTCATGTAAGGAATAAACTGATTTGATCGCTCAAGATATTTTTCAAAATGCATTCTGCCGCGATCAGTAAAATAATCTACCCAAAACTCAACT
>JACQAU010000027.1 GCA_016194835.1 Deltaproteobacteria bacterium | reverse complement strand
GATGTGCTTGGAGAATTTGTTAAAACACATGCACAAGCTGTTGCAGCAACAACCATGGCATTACAAATGTTGAATGCTATTGAAGAACATAAGTTAACTTCCGGAATATCTGTAAAATTAACCTCGTTAGGTTTAGATATAGACGAAAATTTTTGTTATACGAATCTGCAATCTATTGTTAAATCTGCGAGCGCTAAAGAGCGGTTTGTTAGAATTGACATGGAAAATTCACCCTATACAAGTCGTACACTTGAGCTTTATAAGCGCTTAAGAAAAGACGGTTTCGAAAATATCGGTGTTGTTTTACAAGCTCGATTACACAGGAGCGCAGAGGATCTTACGTCTCTTGTAGAGTTTCAGGCTAAAGTTCGTATTTGTAAGGGTATTTACATTGAGCCTCCAGCAATTGCCCATCAAAGCAATGAGGAAATACGAGAAAATTATAAAAAACTTCTTATATTTCTTTTTGAACATAAAATGCACGTAGCAATTGCCACACATGATGATGCTTTAGTGGCATTTGCCAAGGATTGGGTTGCTTCGATTGATAAAAACGCCTATGAGTTTCAGATGCTTCTTGGTGTGCGCGAGACTTTAAGGGATAGTCTTTTAAAGGCAGGCTACAAAGTGCGCGTCTATGTACCTTTTGGTAAGGATTGGTACGGTTACTCAATGCGCCGTTTAAAGGAAAACCCAGAGATAGCTGCACATATATTTAAAGCAATGTTTAGTTAATTTGCCAAGGTATGTGCTGAATAAATTTTCAGATTTTTCTCTTTTAAGTGTCCAGGAAGTGAATAAGAAAGAAAACACAGTGTGACTACTATAAGCCCAATTGTTTGTAATCTGCTAGGAAGGAGTGGAATAAACCGGTTATTCCTTTTGTCTTGAGTGAGATCTTCTAATACTGGGAAAAAAGCAAGGGGTAAGAGAATCCAATACGGAGTCGAATACTTTTCGTGAATAATACGATCTGGTGGGTTTTTCTGTCCTTTTTTAATCCGCAATATTTTAAAAATTACTTCCATACTTTTTTGTAAATAAAATTTTGTTCCTAGTACAATCCAATACAAAGTAACTATTTGTCCAATTAGCCAGGGCAGCCACAATACAGGGTTAGCATAAATATATATGAGTGTTGCTTGTGTTCCTGAACCACGCCCAATAAATCGGCTTGTTTCACCAGTTGGGAAAGATAAGAATCTAAAAAATATTTTTGGAAAATAAAACAAAGCATCTGAATTAAGTATCATATTTTTAAATAAAAAAGCAGATGCGTTGCTTGCCGTTTCTGTTGTAGTGGCAGAAAAATAATGACAAAGATAAGGAATGAGAGTCAATCCGCCAACGATACTGCCTAACATAATGCCCGCAATGTTGGGCATGCGGATTGTTTTTAATATAATCATGCAAAATAGAATTGACACTAAAAGCACGAACGATAAATGAAGCTGTACAATAGTCATGATAGAAAAACCAATTAACATACTGCCTAGAAAGTTTTTATTATTTTTAAAGCACATAATCATTCCCCAAAAGAACAAGGCACTAAAAAATGGCAGAAAACTTGGGTTCCAAATGCTTGTAAAAAGATAGCTCCATGGGGACCAAAAAATGAAAAGGCACAACATTGTTTGGTTGATTTTTGGAAAAAGCTTCATATAAAGAGCAAAAATTAAAAATATGGCTAAAAAATTTAAAAAAGCAACAAAAAGTGATGCGCCCCAAGGTTCTCCTTTTGATAATAATAGAGGTACTCCGGTTAATAATGCCTGCAGTGAGCCTGGTAGTTCTGTTGAGCTATAAGCAATTTCTGCCCCGGTAATTGGTAAATGTCCTGTTTTGTAAAAACTAAATCCCTTTTCATAAATTTTTATTTCGTCTCTAGAAAAATCAGTAAAAAAGGAAAACCAAAGTCTAAAAACCAAAGAAAGGATAATGATTCCCCAAATAATCCATTTTTTACTGTTAAGCTGATCCAGTAAGGTTTGAGGTGTTTTATTTGTGTTCATTGCTAATGTCTATATCTATATCTGAATTAGAATCAAAGTTAAAAATACTATTCGTTTATTGATAAATGTAATAATTTGGGTGAGCTTTTCCCGACTATAATTATATGACGCTCTCATCAGCACAATGAGTCAATGATATATTTTTATTGATCTCTGCTTATTCCCATTTTACTACAGTTTCCGAGAGTTCTATTCTTCTTCCATCTTTTAAGTACAGAGTGGTTCCTCTGGTTTTCCATCCATTTTTGTAAGTGCCAAGTGTTAATGTTTTAAAATTATTTTCAGAACTTTTCACTTCAATATGCTCATATCGTCCAAAACTTGGATGTACGTGATAAACGACTTTAGCAAGTTTCTTTAGATTTTCTGTACTTGCTTGAATATAAAGAAAAAAGTATTTATATTCGTCATCTTCATAATCTTGCCTGGCATGAAAATAAGTTTTTACCTGAAATTGTTTTAAATTAACGCTTTCAGGTGGCTGATTTGGAGGTTGCGGATTATTGTTTTCTCCTGTGATGTCCAGGGAATTAATTGTATATGCATAGCAATTTTGGATTTTACAGTATTCCAAAGGTATGTATCCGTATCCGTGGTCTCCCCATGTCTTGCCATGTGAGTTTTTGAAAATAAGATAGCCCCCGCCTTCGGCTTCAGGTGTAAGATTTACGCCAACAACCACAACGGCATGTGCTAGACGTATATCGGGGTCGCCCGGATGTTCTCCACGCATAACGAGTAACGGCGCTTTGGCTCTTAGTATGCCGCCATTGGTTTGTGCACCAAAAAATGATCGATTTACATCAAATGCAAAATAGATAGGTTTGCCTAGTGATAATCCTTGAATAATAGACTTCATTTGAGGAGCGACTTCGTATGCATTAATTTTTGCTATTCCTTGATTTGTTAGGGAAAAACTAGGTCTAGAGTCTGGATATGGCCAAATATTCTCTGGAACAATAAAAGTGCTTGAGGCTTTTGCTATGGCGGGTTCTATATACGGTTCTTGATATAAGTTCCACAGGTGCATTTCAGATAGGTCATAAGTCTTATGTGTTTTTTGTGTTAGTAGGTTTTCCATGCCAGCTATAATCCCAAATGCAGTACACCGCCCAAAACGACCTTGATTTTTTATTGATGAATCATATCTTCTCAAGTCAATGTATGAGTTTTCTGGAGCCAAGGCATCCATGAGAAAAACAACTTCGCCTTGATTAGTGCTTGGTGGGCTTATCAGCTCACTCTGATCATCTGTAATTGGTATTGAATTTTTAAAAGCATCTTGTGAGTTAAGAAATGAATTTTCAATATCAGGATCGGTTTTGCCTTCAACCAGGATTGCTTTAGAATTTAAAGTATTAAGTATTTCTTTTGGCTCCAAGAACTGCTCGTCTTCAGAAGTAAGTGATACTTTAAGGTTTTCGTTAATTGCGTGCGGTTTGCCACAGGCAAAAGCTGAAAATACTATTAAAACAGTTATAATCGAGTTCCATGTTAATTTATTCTTTTCCATAACACACCTCCTGTTACATAAATTGCTGTATTTCTAATGCAGCAATTTCGAATGTGTTAGCATTGCAAGATAGGTGCCAATGTTTATTAAATAGTAATAGTGTAAGTAGTTGAATTTTTTAGTGCTCTGACGGCACTGAAAATATTACATAGTGTCAACCAGGTAAGCATTTAAACTTATTTATTCACATGTCTAATGTTATTAACCATGTAAAAAGGCTATTCGGTTATTGATAAATGTAATAAGATATTAAGATGCGTTCTATAGAAATCTTACAATGGGTAGCTACTATTTGCTTAGTTTGTGCTGTGATGCATACATTTTTGGTAAAGCAATTGCAACACATTGCTAATAAATTTCCTCAAGGCTCGATTGCTGAAAATTTCTTTCATCTTTTGGGCGAAGTCGAAGTCGTTTTTGGTTTATGGGCAAGTGTTTTTTTAGTCAGTTTTTCATTTATTGAAGGAAACACTGCTGCTATTTCTTATTTGTAGTCTAGAAATTTTACAGAGCCAGTTTTTGTTTTTACCATTATGGTGGTTTGTGCGACTAAGCCAGTTTTGCATTTGATAACACGTATAATCGAAAAGATATCTCTCATAATCCCTTTTAATCGAAGTATTACTTTCTATGTAGTGACACTTATTTTAGGACCGTTATTAGGAAGTTTTATTACTGAGCCAGCAGCAATGACTGTGACAGCACTTATTTTGTTAGACAGATATTATCAGCAAATTTCTGTAAAATTAAAATATGCGACATTAGGTCTTTTATTTGTAAACATATCAATTGGTGGCACTTTAACTCCCTATGCGGCTCCTCCTATTATCATGGTTGCTAATCAATGGAGTTGGGATTTGGGTTTTATGTTAAAAAATTTCGCTTGGAAGGCAGCTTTATCTATAGTCATAGCTACTGGTTTTGTTGCATTACGATTTAGAAAAGAACTTATGTTGTTGTCTCATAAAAAACTGTTTGATGTGAAAAATAAGGCCAGAATACCGTTTTGGGTGAGCCTAGTGCATGTTTTTTTTATGCTAGGTATTGTAGTGTTTTCGCATCATATGAGTGTTTTTGGTCTTTTGTTTATGTTGTTTTTAGGCTTTGCCACTGTTGCCCAAGAGTATCAGCATGATTTAAAAATACGAGAAGGCCTTTTAGTGGCTTTTTTTCTCTCTGGACTTGTTATTTTAGG
>JACQAU010000241.1 GCA_016194835.1 Deltaproteobacteria bacterium | reverse complement strand
TAATCTATTTCTGGTTCATCAGGATGTGCAAACAATACAAGTTCACCATGGTGTGGGAGTTTGCCTGTAAAAATTTTTTTACCCGACAATGGCAGACGGATACCATAATCCCATTTAGTAGCAAAAACAGTGTCTCCTGACTCTAGCGTTGGCCTCATTGCAGATACTGGAATACGATAAGCCTCAATAATAAAAGCTCTAATAAAAAGAGCTAAAAGTATGGCTAATCCTATAGCAATGCCGTAATGTCGAGCTACATTTTTCAAAACTTAATCCACCTTCAGTACTGCTAAAAAAGCTTCTTGAGGTATTTCGACAACCCCGATTTGTTTCATTCTCTTTTTACCTTCTTTTTGCTTTTCAAGCAGCTTTCTTTTTCGTGTAATGTCTCCCCCATAGCATTTTGCTGTAACATTTTTTCTCAGTGCCGATATAGTTTCTCTTGCAATAATTTTTGAGCCAATAGCAGCTTGAATAGCGACTTCAAACATTTGCCTGTCAATGAGTTCTCTCATTTTCTTTGCAAGCTCTCTGCCACGAAAATTAGCCTTATTTTTGTGAATAATGACTGACAATGCATCTACGGTATCTCCATTGATCATAATGTCTAGTTTTACTAAATCAGATAGCCGATAGTCTATGAGCTCGTAATCCATTGAGGCATAGCCTTTGGTTAGACTCTTTAAACGGTCATAAAAATCAAACACCATCTCATTAAGTGGCAGCTCATACACTAAAGCAATGCGATCTTTAGTTATATAATCCATTTTTTTTTGAATACCACGTCTATCATTGAGCAAACCCATGACTACACCAACATATTCTGCAGGCATATGAACAGTAAGGTGAATGTAAGGCTCTTCGATGGTTTGAATTTTTACTTGTTCAGGTAGTTTGGCTGGATTGTCAATTAGGATAATTTCTCCATTTGTTTTGGTTACTCGATAAACAACAGATGGTGCAGTGGTAATTAGTTCAAGCTGATATTCTCTTTCAAGTCGTTCTTGCACAACATCCATGTGTAAAAGACCTAAAAAACCACACCGAAAACCAAAACCTAAAGCAGAAGAAGTCTCGGGTTCATAACTAATGGATGAGTCATTGAGTTTAAGTTTCTCTAAGGATTCTTTTAAATCATTGTAATGATCCGCATTGATAGGATAAATTCCAGAAAATACCATTGGCTTGACTTCTTTAAATCCAGCCAAGGGTTCTGGTACTAGGCGCTGGCTATCCATGACAGTATCGCCTACCTTCATATCTCTGACATCTCTAATACCACAGACTATGGCGCCTACTTCACCACTGGATAATTCTAAAACATCTGTAAAATGTGGGGAAAAAACACCTAGTCTTTGAACTTCAAATTCTTTGTTGACATGAAAAAGCTTTATTTTCATTCCCTTTTGTATTTTGCCTTCAAAAATCCGACAAAGAGCAATGACTCCTTGGTATGAGTCATACCAGCTATCAAAAATGAGCGCTCTCAACGGGTCTGCGTCTTTTCTGGCAGGCGGGGGAAAGTGCTTTACTATGCTTTCTAAAATTTGATCAATTCCGATTCCTGCTTTTGCACTACAGAGAATTGCTCTTGATGTGTCTATAATACCTATGACTTCGTCAATTTGCTGGATAACTTTTTGTGGATCTGCTGCTGGTAAGTCAATTTTATTAATAACTGGAAATACTTCTAGGTTATTATCCAGTGCCATAAACAAATTAGCTAATGTTTGTGCTTCAACACCTTGTGAGGCATCGACAACGAGAATGGCTCCTTCGCAAGCGGCTAAGGATCTAGAGACTTCGTATGTAAAATCTACATGCCCTGGAGTGTCAATTAGGTTCAATATATATTCATTGCCGTCTTTGGATTGAAATTTCAATCTTACGCTTTGTGCTTTAATTGTAATGCCCCGTTCGCGTTCAATATCCATGTTGTCTAAAAACTGTGCTTCCATTTCGCGGGCTGAGACTGTGCCTGTTTTTTCTAAGAGGCGATCGGCCAGTGTTGACTTGCCGTGGTCAATATGAGCAATGATACAGAAGTTTCTTATTTGTTTTTGCATAAAGTCTAATATATTTTTGACATGACTTTTATGATCCGACAAGATTATTAATTATGATCGAGGTACAAGTAAAAGATTTATCTAGAGGAGGTGCTGGGGTCTCTAAGGATCCAGGAGGCAGAGTTGTGTTCATTCCTTATACCATGCCTGGAGACGTGGTAAGTGTTGAAATTGTTCAAGAAAACAAGCATTATGCGCAGGGAGAGCTAATAGAAATCCTAAAACCCTCACCAGATAGAGTGAGTCCTCCACCATGCCCAGTTTTTGGCAAGTGCGGTGGGTGCGAGTGGCAGCATGTTCCTTACTCCCTTCAGTGGGAGACGAAAGTAAAAGGAGTAATGCATGCTTTAAAGCGTGTTAACGTAGCTCTACCTCTTATTATCGAAGAGTTTCCTGCACAAAAAGTTTGGGAATATAGAAATCGCATACAGCTTAGGGGATTTAGAGATCAAATAGGTTTTTATACCTCAAAAAGTCATGACCTTGTTTCTATTGATAAATGTTTCATTGCACACCCACTGATTAATTTCAATTTATGCAAAATAAAAGCCGATGGCTCAAAGCTAGAAAAATTTTATAAGGTTGAGGTGACGGTTACGAATACACAACAGGAGGTTTTACAAACTATTTGGAACGCACCTCATGGGGCATTGGGGTTTAGGCAAATCAATTTTGAACAAAATGAAAAACTAAAACATTGGATCGCAGAAAACTTAACACCAAATAACGTTAGGTCATTGAAACATAATGTGGTGCTTTATGATTTATATGGAGGAAATGGCAATTTGTCTTTAGATTTAATATCGAACTTTAAACAAATTTACTGTGTTGATACACACATACCCTCTGAAGAGGAAATAGAGACACTTTGTGTTTCTGGCAATTATCAGTTTTGTAAATCTAGTGTACTATCTTGGTTAATAAGGCAAAGAAAAAAAAACATGCTTAGTGCACATGGAAGCGCCATATTGGACCCACCCAGGGAGGGTCTAGGCTCTGAATTTAGAGAAATAGTTTTAGCTTTAGATGAGCTTAAAGTTAATGAGGTCATTATTGTTGGGTGTGATGTTGATGCTTTTGTAAGAGATATTTCGAAATTTATTAAAAGGGATTGGAAATTAAAAAAAATCGCTATTTTTGATTTTTTTCCACAAACCCATCATGTCGAATCAGTCGCTTTGATGGAGAAATAAGACTCTTACTTCGCCTGGCGAAGCGCCAAGAGAGATGAGGGAGGTTTTAGAAAAAGACTGGATTATGCGGCTTTTTTCTGTTTATGTGTAGAATCACAACAGCGCTGATTGTCGATTTTGATT
>JACQAU010000189.1 GCA_016194835.1 Deltaproteobacteria bacterium | reverse complement strand
CTGCCATTGGCCCATGCTGTTACGAAGTCAGCAAAGATTTGTATGACGAGTTTGAAAAGACTTTTTCTAAAAATGCTCTTGTTTCTCCTGCTTTAACTAAAGAAAACCACTTGGATCTGCCTTATATTAATTTCTGCGAACTCAAGCTGGGAGGTATCGAAGAAATAGAGATTTTACGCTGCTGTACGCGCTGTACAAATTCATTTTTTAGTTATAGAAAGGGAGATAAAGGGAAAAGACAATATTCATGTATTATGATTGAGTAGTTTTCTATATGAAAAAGTATGGTGTTTTTTATTTGTTCGCAATATTCATAGTATTATTTTTACAAGCTGCATTAGCATCAAATGATCAAACCAGTAATGATATAGAAAAAATATTTTCATACCTCAAAGAAAAAACTTTAGAAAAATCATATGATCTTCAGAGTACTCAAGCCTTAAATAATCAAAAATCAGCACAAATATACACATCCATTACACACTGGTTTCCTCAAGCCTTATTTAGGCAATTATCTCTTACAAAAATATAAAGAAGCAACGATAGAAAATTCTATCCAGATTGCTAGAACAAACCTAAAAGAAGCTGAACTGAGATTTGAACTCGGTCAGCGGACTAAAATTGACTTACTCAAAGCAAAAGCCAATCTTGTAGCTTTGAATTCTAAAAAACTTACTTATCAATCTGAAATTTTAGCATCTCAGAACACACTTTTAGAATATACAGGGATGCAATCAAAAGAATTTTTTGAAACCGGACTACCTGTAAAAATTTCTACAGAACTTTTACTTGCTCAAACCATTGATGCTTTTACGCAAATACAAGAAGCACTCAGCAGCGTACAGCCTTACCAAACTGCCTCAAATGACGTTTTAGAAAAACAAATCGTCGAGCATAGCCCTGTATATCAGCGGTTTATTATTCAAAATAGTCTTTCACAAATTAAAAATCAGCTTTTAACTTCTGCAGAATGGCCAGAGCTTGCACTAAAAGGTTCCATCAATAAGCAAGCCCTGCAATGGAATGAAGTTTTTTCGTCTTCACAGCGTTCTTATGCTTTGGCTGTCGTGTTATCAATTCCGATTTTTAGTGGTGGCAGTCTCTTGAGTTCGAATCTTGAAAAGTACCATGCAAATCAAGCCAGCGAATTTAAGACGCAAAAAGATATTTTAGGTTTTTTGGATGAGGTAGAAAATGAAAAAATACAAATCCAGACCTTGTTCTCAACACTTGAAGCACAAAAACTTAGTCTTTCTCAAAATGAAGAAATTGTTAGACTATCGTTTAAAAGCTATCAGCTCGGAAAAGCCACAATGCTTGAACTTTTAAACAGCCAGACCGACTTAATAGACGCAAAAATTAACTTAGCAAAAACAAAGATTGACCTGTCAGCGCTAGTCAAGCGTTTTGCTTGGAATTTAGGCAAGCCTGTTGATCAAAAGGAGTAGTGATACAACCATGAAACATCTCCCATTATTGATTTTGATTATTTTTTTTAATTTCAGTTGCACCCAGCTCTTACCTTTAAAAGCAATTAGAGTTAGTCGTACTACTGTAGAATCCACTGTTACAACTACAAGTGCCGGCACTGTCGAAGCCGTACAACAAGCTGTGTTGGGTTTTAGTGCACAGGGAAGGATTGAACACATTAATACCGCAATAGGTGATCATGTAAAAAAAAGTCAAATACTGGCAGAACTAGAAAACAGCGATTTTAAAATTATTTTCCAAAACTCAGATAGAGAATTAAAACGTGCCGAAGAACTTTTTCAGGCTGGCTTAGTTTCACAAGCAGCTTTGGACGATTCTAAGAGAAATTATGAAGTGGCTAAGGCAAATCTTGATAAAACAATGATTAAAGCTCCTTTTGATGGTGTGATTTCAGAGTTAAAATTGGAAATTGGCGAATTATACCAGGCAACTCAAACTCCTCAAAGCAAAGCTCCAATAAGACTGATTGACATGAAACCCAGGATTATCAAAGGTGATGTAGACGAACTTGACTTATCAAAAATAAAAACAGGTTTAAAAGCAAAAGTAAAAATTTTAGCTATTAGATCCATGCCATATAACGCTGAAGTCAGTAAAGTCATCCCTTTTGTGAGTACACTTAAGGAAAAAGACCGAACTTCTGAAATAGAATTAAAAATTTTAGAAACTTCAGACATCATCCCTGTAGGAGCTTCGGCAGATATCGAAGTTATTATTGAACAAAAGCTAGGCGTACTTGCCATTCCTACTCGAACGATTTTAGGACGCGGAGATAGTCGTTATGTGTATTGTTATAAAAATGGACAAATCAACAAAACACCAATAAAAACCGGAATAGGAAATTACGATCGAACAGAAATACTTTTTGGAGTAAATGAAAATGACACTGTAATTTTTCCACCAGAAGATATTGAACTTAAGGACAAAATGTCAGCTAAAATAGAGTTAAAGCAATGGCCTTAATTGAATTACAAGACGTAACAAAAATTTTTACTATGGGAGATGAAGATATTCGTGCACTTGACCATGTGAATCTAAAAATTCAGGAAGGTGAATTTATTTCTATCATAGGTCCTTCGGGGTGTGGAAAATCTACGTTACTTAGTCTTCTGGGACTGCTAGATCAACCAACAACTGGAGTTTACAAACTTGATGGACAAAATGTTGAGTCTATCAAAGACGATCAAAAAGCAATGTTACGGAATCAAAAAATAGGATTTGTATTTCAGACGTTTCATTTGTTGCCAAGAGCTAGTGCGTTAAGAAATGTTGAGATGCCACTGGTTTACTCTGCAAACTATAGCGTACAGCACACAGGTGCTAAAATGAAAGACATGGCACTCGAAGCTTTAAAGAAAGTTTCACTCACTGATCGGGCAAATCATAAGCCAAATGAACTCTCTGGTGGTCAGAGGCAAAGGGTGGCTATTGCACGAGCACTTGTGAATCATCCCAAAATACTATTGGCGGATGAGCCCACTGGCAATTTGGATTCTAAATCGGGTAATGAAATTTTAGATATTTTTCAACTGTTAAACAAATCAGGAGTCACTGTGCTTTTGATTACACATGACCCAAAAATTGCAGATCGGGCAAAAAGAAAAGTATTAATGCTTGATGGGAAAATAGTGCCAGAAAAATAATGGAGGATAGTCTTGCCAATTCGTGAAGTTTTGATTTTAGCTTTTGAGTCACTTTATGCCAATAAGCTGCGTGCAAGTCTTACGATGTTAGGCATGATTATTGGAGTTGGAGCTGTCGTACTGTTGGTGTCTATAGGAAACGGCGCAAGAAATTATATTACTAAACAGTTCGAAGGTTTGGGAACAAATCTTATTGTTGTTCAGCCAGGAAAAACAGATAAGAAAATGTCTTTTGGACCGCCAGTAGGAAATTCAAAAGAAAAGCTCACACTTGCAGACGTTGACGCACTCGAAAAGCAAAGTGCTTATTTGGATGCAGTTACGGGTATTCTGTTTGGAGCAGGTACGGTAAAAACGCTTGATCGCTCAAACAATGTCAATATTCTTGGCACTAATGACAAATTTGTAAAAATTTTTAATATTATAGTCACGCAAGGTCAGTTTTTTGCTACTGAAGAAGAGCATGGC
>JACQAU010000188.1 GCA_016194835.1 Deltaproteobacteria bacterium | reverse complement strand
GCCTGGCATTCAGGCAGTCTGGTAAACTGGCAAACAGTTATCCGGCACTGTCATCTGGCACTGACACAGACACCGCTCACTGACACAGAGTTTCTTTGAACTATAGAAACTGCTGACTAGTTACGTACACTGAAACATTAATTTCTTATGGAGTTTAGTTGGGATATTTTTAAAGAAAATCTGAAACGTGTTTAATTCCCTCATGCAGCAGGTTTTCAATATGTTTGTCATCTAAGGAGTAAGACGATGTGCGGCCGTTTTTTCTAACTTTAACAAGTTTTAGATTTCTAAGAGTTCTTAGATGATGACTTACAGTTGGTTGGCTCATTTCTAGAAGCTCAGCAATTTCGCCTACACAAAGCTCTCCTTGTGAAAGTGCCCAAATTATTTGCACTCGCGATGCATCTCCTAAAGCCAGAAAAGTTTCTGCCAAGAGGAAAAACATTTTTTTAGGCTGCATTTGGCGTATAATTTTTTTTCGAGCAACTCTATGTGATGGTAATTCTGTTTGCAAATGTGATAGCATAATATATTCATATATATAAATATATTAATGTTTTGTCAAGTTTAAAACTGATAACTTTACAGTAACAGTAACAGTAACAGTAACAGTAACAGTTACTGTTACTGTTACTGTTTATCATATTATTTCCTTGTTGACATCACCAAGATATATTAATATATAAACATATGTTTATGAGTAAAAAGCCAAAAACATTAGGAGAGCTCAATAAAGGCGAAGCTGGTATTATTGTGAAAGTCGAAGAAAACCATAAAATTTCAAATCGTTTGCTTGAAATGGGTTTTTTAGAAGGTACTAGGGTTGAGGTTATTCATGAGGCACCCATTACTAAAGATCCTATCGCTATCCGGGTGCGTGGAACTATTATTGCTCTTCGGAGAAGCGAAGCACAGCTAATTGAGATCAAAAATGAATAGAGTAAAAGTAGCACTGTGTGGTCCCCCTAATAGTGGAAAAACTGCTCTCTTTAATGCCTTAACTGGTGGTAGACAAAAGGTTGCGAATTATCCGGGAGTGACCGTTGAGAGAAAAGAAGGCATACTTGCAACTCCTGGTGGCAAGCCTATCAGCTTATTAGATCTACCTGGCACTTATAGTTTAAATCCAAAAACATTGGATGAAAAAATCACACACGATGTGCTTTTTGGCAGTCTTGCAGGTGAAACTCCTCCTGATCTTGTAGTCATAGTAGCTGATGCAACAAATTTAGAGAGAAATTTGAGCTTTGTTTTAGAGATTAAAGCCTTAAACATTCACGCGGTTTTGGCTTTAAATATGATGGATTTAGCTACGCACAGAGGGATGAAGCTAGATCTAAAACTTTTAGAAAAAGAACTAGAAATCCCTGTTATTCCGACAGTAGCTATTAAAAAAGAAGGAACACATGAGTTGTTCTTGGCTATAGACCATTTTATTGATGCACGTAGTACTCGGGTTTTATCCAAGCCTGATAACTCCAAACTCTCATATGTAAGAGATAGATTTCAAGAAGTAGATCGGATTTTATCAAGAGTTATTATTACAAAAGCTAGGCCCACGCTTTGGACAGACAAGATAGATAAATTTGTACTGCATCCCCTGTGGGGTTCTCTTACTTTATTTCTTATTTTAGGTTTAATGTTTCAGGCTATTTTCAATTGGGCAGCGTTGCCACAGGATTGGATCAAAGCTGGAATCCAGTTTTTAAAAGATATAATTACACATAATATAGCGGTTGGTCCTTTGCGTAATTTAGTTGTTGATGGTGTGTTAACAGGTGTAGGTGCTGTAATTGTGTTTTTGCCTCAAATACTTTTACTGTTTTTGTTTATTTTGTTTTTAGAAGATTCGGGTTACATGTCAAGAGCTGCTTTTCTCATGGATCGCACTATGGAAAAAGTTGGATTACATGGCAGAGCTTTTATCCCGCTCCTATCATCGTTTGCTTGTGCCATTCCTGGTATTATGGCTACAAGAACTATTGAGCACCGAAGAGATAGATTGACAACTATTCTGATTGCTCCACTGATGACGTGTTCGGCAAGACTCCCTATTTACTCACTACTGATAGCAGCGTTTATTCCAAACACTGTGATTTTCGGTCCTATAAAACTTCAAGGTTTGGTAATGTTTGGTCTATACTTGGCCGGTATTTTTGCGGCTCTCTTGGTGGCATATATTTTAAGAGGAGTAGTGTTACGTGGTGATTGTTTGCCTTTATTGATTGAGTTGCCTACTTATAAATGGCCAAGTTTGAAAAATCTGGGGATTGGCCTTTTTGAGAGAGCTAAAATATTTATCAGGCGTGCCGGGACCATAATTTTAGCTTTGTCTATAGTGCTTTGGTTTTTGGCTTCTTATCCTAAACCACCAGTTGGTGCCACAGAACCTGCGATTCATTATAGTTATGCAGGAAAGGTTGGGTATGCAATTGAACCAGTTTTAAAGCCTATTGGTTTTAACTGGAGAATTGGAGTTGCTCTGATTCCTGGCTTTGCTGCACGAGAGGTTATGGTGAGTGCTTTAGCTACGGTTTATGCAGTGGAAGCAAAGGGAGAAGAAGTTGAGACTAGGCTTGGTGATATTTTAGCAAAAGATTGGACACTGCCAACGGCTCTGAGTTTACTTGTTTGGTATATTTTTGCTTGTCAGTGTCTTGCGACTTTAGCGGTAGCTCGTCGTGAAACAAACTCTTGGTTTTGGCCAGTGTTTATGCTGAGTTATATGACAGTCTTGGCTTACGTGGGATCTTTTTTGACATATCATGTGGCTTCACAAATGGGGTTATAATGCAGGAATGGATTGCGTATTTAGTAGTTGGTATTGCTAGTTTGTTTTTATTGAAATGGTTCTTTTTTTTTGCAATTGCGCCTGGCCTTTCTAGATGGTTTCTGAAGAAAGGTAAAGTGGACTTGGCCATGAAACTTCGTCAAAATCGTTCTGGTTGTGAGAATTGCGGGCATAAGTAATTTTTTTGTCACAAATTGCTTAAAGAAATCGTACTATTAATTAAAGAGGAAAATATGATAAGAAAGTATTTACCACGACATGACCGGCTGCGACAAAAACTAACTTACATGGGCATTTCTGCTGTAATTACTTTGGCTTTTTCGACTCAATTATTGGCAGAACAAAAGAGTGAAATTTTTTTAACTTTAGCTCTATCACTTAAGCGCGGATTTGAGGTCAACCCGGCCCTACAAGTCTTGAATGAAAAAGTAGAGTCTGAAAAAACACTCATTCGCTCTCAATACTGGCTCGACAACCCTCGTTTTGGTTTGATGAGAGAAAATATGGGTCCAACGAATACATTAATGATTAGCCAGGAAATTCGTTTTCCAATGAAATATTTTTACTCAGGCAGCCTACAAAGTACAAAAGTGCAAGAAAAAGAATTTGAATATAAAGAAAAAAAACTAGCTCTTAGGAAAGAAATTATTACTACTTATTATAACCTAAACGTTGCAAAGAAGATTTTAGACCTGCTTCGTGCACAAAAAGAGACATTGAGAGAAATTGCAAGAATCGCAGAAAGTCGTTACGGAGCTGGCTTGACACCACAGCAAGATGAAATGAAAGCTCATTCTGAACAATCACAAATTGAAAGCGAACTGCTTATGGCTGAACAAGAAGTTGACACTGAAGAGTTTCGCCTAAGACCTGTTTTAGCACTTGAAAATTCGTCAATATTAAAAATCGCTACTGAAGAATTATCAACTCCGAAATTACCAAAATTTAAAAACTCTAACGAAGACTTGGCCTTACTTATTGTAAAATATTCGCCTGCAATTAAAAAATTTCAAAAAAACCTAGAAAAAATGGAACATGAAAAAACATTAGCACTTTTAAATTATTTCCCTGACTTTATGATTTCTTATAAAAAGCCCTTTGGCTCTAACGCTGACTCTCAAGCGTATAGCGTTTCGGTTGAAATGCAAATTCCGTTATGGTTCTTTATGAAACAAACAGCCGAAGTTTCGTCAGCATCTCATCTCGTTTTAGAAGCCGAAAAAGAACTATATGGGATGCAATTGGAACAACAAAATGAAGTTAGCTCGCTTGCTGCAAAAGTACAGAGGCGTTTTCAACTTATAGGACTTTACGAATCTGGCATTATTCCTCAAGCACTAGGTACTTTGAACTCTTCTCGAAGTGCTTATCGTGCAGGAAAAGCGAATTTTATCGAGCTTTTAGATAGCGAACGCTCTTATTATGGAACTCAGATAGCTTCTTATCGCACTTTGGCCGAATATGTTTCAATGCTAACTGAGCTTGAAGAAAAAGTAGGTGTTTCTTTGAGCTCATTACCTTTTTTGGAGTAAAGATATGGACAACAATAACAGTAACGGTAACAGTAGCAGTAGCAGTAACAGTAACGGTAACAGTTACTGTTACGGATTAGTAGTAATTATATTCTTATTCATCTTAAGTTCATTTTCTTATGTTTCTCTTGCGTTTTCGCAGACTCACATGCACCAACCCGTAATGGAGAATGCAAAAGAAATTTGGACCTGCTCGATGCATCCGCAAGTTAAAAGAGACAAACCTGGTACTTGTCCTATCTGCTACATGAAGCTAGTAAAAGCTGAAATTCCAAAAAATATCAATTCACAAATCCAACCCATGGGTCATGCTGCTTTTCAGCTGTCACAAGAGCGTATACAGATGATTGGAGTAAAAACAGGAGTTGTCCAAAGAAAAGAGCTTTTTAAATCCGTAAGAGCTTCAGGACGCGTAGCTTTTGATCCTGATCTTTATTCTGCACAAAGCGAATATATTGAAGCAATAAAACAAGCGCAGAGAACTGGAAATTCAAATATTCCAGATATAAAACAATCGGCTCAAAGAATGATCGAATCTGCAAAATTGAGACTAAAAATTTTAGGCATGAGTGATGCGCAAATATTGAAACTAAAAAGCACTGAATATTTAAATCAAAATTTACTTCTTCATCAGGCTGGAGAAGATGTTTGGGTTTATGCAGAAATTTATGAAATGGATCTGCCTTACGTAACATCAGGCCTCGATGTCGAAGTGTCCGTTGGTTTTTTGCATACAAAACCTCTCCAGGGCAAAGTGGTTTCAGTAGATCGTGTTCTAAACGCCGCTACTCGTACTGCAAAGGCACGGATTTTAGTTCCTAAGGCAAAGGCAGAGCTTAGACCAGAAACCTATGTTGATGTCAAAATTCTTTCGCCTTTAGGTATGCAAATTACTATCCCCATGGATGCTGTTTTAGATACGGGGACACAAGCCTGGGTGTTTATAGACAAGGGCCAGGGCATGTTCGAAGCCCGCTTAATACAAATTAAGTTTCGTGTTGAAGACGAAGTTGTGATTCAAGATGGCTTAAATATAGATGAAAAAATTGTGACTAGCGGTAATTTTTTGATTGATTCAGAATCACGTTTAAAAGCTGTGCTGATGGAGGATGTGGCAACTCCTAGTTGCCAGAAAGGGCAACATTGGGATGCAGGTATGAAAATGTGTCATCCTGATTAATGGCTGATTAATGGCTGATTAATGGCCGATTAGTGGCCGATTAGTGGCTGATTAAGGGCATAATTATGATTGAAAAAATAATAGAGTTTTCAGCAAGAAACAGATTTCTAGTATTATTTCTCACCTTTGCAACTGCAATGGCGGGATGGTTTTCACTTCAAAAAATCCCGGTTGACGCAATTCCTGATCTTTCAGATACGCAGGTAATTATTTATTCCAGATGGGACCGATCGCCAGATATTATCGAAGACCAAGTTTCGTATCCAATTATTAGTGCAATGCTAGGAGTGCCAAAGGTCAAGGATATTCGCGGATTTTCAGATTTTGGCTTTTCTTACGTTTATGTAATTTTTCAAGATGGCACAGATCCTTATTGGGCTCGCTCTCGAACACTTGAGTATCTTTCGAAAATCATTCCACAACTCCCACAAGGAGTAAAAACAGAGTTGGGCCCAGATGCAACAGGCGTAGGCTGGGTTTATCAATATGCTCTCGTTGATCGTTCTGGGCAACACTCACTATCGGATTTAAGAAGTTTTCAGGATTGGAATTTGCGCTATGTATTGCAATCTGTGCCTGGAGTTGCAGAGGTGGCTTCGATTGGCGGCTTTCAGAAACAATATCAAGTACAGATCAATCCACATGCGCTTTTGGCTTATAAAATACCGATCACGCGGGTTGTGCAAGCCATTAAGGATGGCAATAACGAAGTTGGAGCAAGACTTTTAGAAGTCTCTGGTGCGGAATACATGATTCGTGGAAGAGGCTATGTAAAAAATATAAAAGACTTAGAAAACATAGTTCTTTCTTATGAAAATAGAACTCCGATTTATATTAAGAACATTGCTCGTGTAATCACAGGGCCTGAAATTCGCCGGGGCATTGCAGATCTAGATGGTGAAGGGGATAGTGTGGGTGGAATTATCGTGATGCGTTACGGAGAAAATGCCACTCACGTTATTGATGGCGTGAAAAGAAAATTAGCAGAAATCAAGCCGTCGCTACCGCATGGAATGGAAATATTGGAAACTTATGATCGCTCCGATCTTATTAAGAGAGCTATTGCTACGCTTACCCATGAACTGAAACTAGAAATGTTAATTGTGAGCCTAGTGATTTTGATTTTTTTGCTGCATATTCCAAGTGCCCTAATTCCCATAGTTACATTACCGCTTGCTGTTGTGATTAGTTTTATCGGGATGTATTTACTTAGGGTTTCTTCCAATATTATGAGTTTAGGTGGCATTGCAATTGCAATTGGAGCTATGGTGGATGCTGCTATTGTAGTAGTCGAAAACGCACACAAACATCTCGAAGAATGGGAGAGTAACGGGAAAAAGGGCGATGTCAAAGAAGTTATTATTCAGGCTATAAAAGAAGTAGGTCCTGCAAGTTTTTATTCGCTATTGGTAATCGCTGTCAGCTTTTTACCGGTTTTTGCGCTCGAAGCTCAAGAGGGTAAACTTTTTAAACCCCTGGCATTTACAAAAAATCTATCCATGTTCGTAGCAGCTTTTTTGGCAATTACGTTAGATCCGGCACTTAGAGTTTCGCTTTCACATTTTGAATGGAAACATTTTAAACCTTTGTGGTTATCAAAAATCAGAAACACAGTTTTAGTAGGCAAGATGGTATCTGAAGAAAACCATCCTGTTAGTAGGTTTTTATTTAAAGTTTATGGTCCAATTGTGCATTGGGTAGTTAATTATCGTTGGAGAGTAATAGGAGCAGCTTTGGTTTTGATGATCTTAACAATTCCTGCCTTTTTCAGGCTTGGATCTGAGTTTATGCCGCCTTTAAACGAAGGTGCAATTCTTTACATGCCCACTACTATGCCAGGCATTTCAGTGACTGAAGCACAAAAGCTTTTGCAGAGGCAGGATCAGATTTTAAAATCATTTCCAGAAGTAGAAAGAGTATATGGAAAATCTGGTCGCGCAGAAACTTCGACTGATCCTGCGCCTTTTTCGATGATGGAGACCACGGTGATTTTAAAGCCTCAAACACAGTGGAGAGAAGCAAAAAGATGGTATTCGTTTTTACCTCGTCTTATGCAGTGGCCTTTTACTTGGTTTACTCCTAGTTTTATGTCTTGGGAAGAGCTTGTGTCTGAGATGAATGAAAAAACAAAATTTCCTGGCACTACTAACGCTTGGACTATGCCTATTCGTAATCGCATCGACATGCTTACAACTGGCATAAGAACTCCAGTTGGAATAAAAATCCAAGGCAATGACCTCTATGAGATCGAAAAAGTAGGCACTCAAATCGAAAAACTTTTACCGAAAGTACAAGGTACAAGGAGTGTGTTTGCGGAACGAGTTGGGGGAGGGTACTTTTTAGATTTTAGATTTAATCGAGAAATGCTTGCCAGATATGGAGTAACACTGTTGCAAGCACAAGAAGCACTCATGACTGCTGTTGGAGGTGAAGTTGTCTCAAAAACCATTGAAGGTCGTGAGCGTTATACAATCAACGTTCGTTATGCTCCTGCGTTTAGATCAGATATAGAGGCTTTAAAGCATGTGCTAATTGAATCACAAACGGGGGCGCAAATTCCCATGGGTCAGGTTGCTGAGCTCGAGATGGTGCATGGACCTTCTATGATTAGAAATGAAAATGGGATGCTTTCTGGTTATGTGTACATTGATATAACTGATCGTGATGTTGGTAGTTATGTGAAAGATGCAAAGGCGTTATTATTAAAAGAACTCAAGCTTCCGGCTGGAAATTTTCTCTCCTGGAGTGGGCAGTATGAACATATGGAGAGAGCAAGAGAGAAATTGAAAATTATTATTCCAATCACTTTGTTAATTGTTTTTTTGCTTCTTTATGCCAATACAAAATCATGGGCAAAAACTGCAATTATTTTATTAGCGGTTCCTTTTTCAGCTATTGGAGCAGTATGGCTATTGTATTTATTGGGATACAATATGAGCATTGCAGTTTGGGTGGGGCTTATTGCTCTTTTAGGTGTGGATGCAGAAACTGGGATTTTTATGCTTCTTTATTTAGATTTGGCTTATGACAAAATGAAGAAAAATGGCAAGATGAATAGTTTTGCAGATTTAAGAGAAGCCATATATCACGGGGCGGTTAAACGTGTCAGACCCAAGGTGATGACCGTGGCGTGTTTACTGATGGCTCTTTTGCCTATAATGTGGGCCAGTACTGCAAGTGCAGGAGCAGATGTGATGAAGCGAATTGCAGCTCCAATGCTTGGTGGGATTATAACTTCTTTTGCTATGGAGTTACTTGTTTACCCTGCAGTTTTTGCAATATGGAAAGGGCATAATATTGCTTCAAATCGAGGCTAATTTTAAATAATGAATAGGTTTTTTTTCGCGGATGAAGATTTTTTCAAATAAAGTGATTTCTGGAATTTTGAGGTTACTAGGATTTG
>JACQAU010000166.1 GCA_016194835.1 Deltaproteobacteria bacterium | reverse complement strand
GTGTGGGATTTGATATTGCAAAAAAATGGATAGCAAATCCATCAAGTTTTGAGGCTGCACTGGATTTAGCAATTAAGCTAGCTATTGTATAAATAAAAACATGAAGTATTATTTTATATTGTGATGCTAATTAAAAAACTCTGGTCTATCCATCAATCTGAATTTTTGTTTTACTTAATATTAATTTCCGGTTGCTTGCTCCGCTTACTAGTCGCTTTTCAGACAATCGAGATTCTACACCCCGATGAGCACTTTCAGGTCCTAGAACCTGCCGCTCAACTCGTATGGGGCATTGGAGTGAAAACCTGGGAGTGGCACATTGGCCTTCGCTCTTGGACAGTACCATATATTTTTTTTCCAATTCTGAAAACATTAGACCTTTTTGACATAAAAGGCGGATTGATTGCTATCCAACTCTGTAGAGCATTTGTTGCACTTTTGAGTTCGTTTTGCTTGTTTCAATTTTATATCTTGCTAAAAAAGCTTTCTTTTAGTTTTTTAGCAAAATGGATACTGCTTTCTATTATTGCGTTCACACCTGCTTGGATACGTTTTTCTGCTGCCACACTTAGCGATACCATAGCACTTGATTTTCTTTGGATTTTAGTTCCATTTAGTCTATCTTTTTTTGACTCCAACAGAAAAAGAGATAAATTTCTAGTGGGATTCTTATTGACTATACCTTTTTTTATCAGAATACAAAGCCTGTTATTTACTTTTGGTTTTTTTGCTTGTTTTATATTTTATCAAAAATTTGTTTATTCAAAAAAAACTATCGAATACTTGAAAAATATTTTTCCTTATTTTCTAGGATCACTAACAGTTATTTTATTGCAAGGTTTGTTTGATCTTGTCACATGGGGTTCGTTTTTACACAGCGTTTACATTAATGTTAAAAAAAACCTAATTGAAAATGTTTCATCTATTTATGGAGTTGAACCCTGGTACTATTATTTTAAGCATTTCACAAAGGAATATGGATTTATTTTTACGACATATGCTGTGATTGCCTTTATTTTATTTTTAAAAAATTTAATTACACGTAAAAACAACAAAGTACCTAATGAGTTATTTATGAACTGTCTTTTAACTGGTAGTTTGTTTTATATCTTTGTTCACATACTTTTAGCGCACAAAGAATCCAGATTTCTTTACTTAGCACTTCCTGGTTTATTGCTTTTAGGTGGAAATAAATTGAATAATATTTGCCTGGAACTAGAAAGTTTTTTTTATCGTTTTTACAAATGTATTCTTTTAATTCTTACTTTCATATTTGGGATTAGTGCACTACCTAATACTTTAGATTACGATGCATATCCTGGTTCAAATATGTCAAATCTATTAATTCAAATTCATAAGTCAGGAATACTACGTAATTCTACAGAGCGCTGTATTTTATTATTAGGTCATTATTGGGTTTGGACACATGGTGAGCTTTTACAAGGCATGGCTTGTAAATACATAGAAAGAAACGCAGCGACAGTGAGCGAACATGAACTTTTTCTTTGTCCTTTTGTTATTCTTGTTCCACAGCAAGAAGAAATCTTTCGTAAACGTGTTGGTAGCCGCTTTAAACTTCTAGAAAAAAACCCAAGAGGGTATTTGCTTTATCAAAAAAACTAACTGAGCTATGTTACCCAATATACCCTCTATATCGCAAGCTTTTTGCTTCACGCCAGAATCACACCTGCTCTAATCTTAATTTCCTTAGCAATATTTGGTGGCACAGGCTCATAATGAGAAAATTCCATAGTATACGTAGCACGCCCCTGAGACAAAGAACGCATCACCGTAGAATAACCAAACATTGTGGCCAATGGCACTTCTGCTTTCACTATTTGCATATTATGCTTTACAGTCATGTTTTGGATTTTTCCACGTCTGCTATTTAAATCTCCAATCACAGCACCAACATATTCTTCTGGAGAAACAATTTCACAAGACATTATTGGCTCTAAAATTAATGGATTAGCTCTGCAAGAAATGTCTTTAAATGCTATAGAAGCTGCAATTTTAAAAGCAATCTCGCTCGAATCCACATCATGAAAAGATCCATCCAAAAGCTTTGCTCTAATATCCACTGCCGGGTAACCTGCAATAATGCCACCCAACATAGACTCACTTATACCTTTATCAATAGCAGGAATAAATTCTTTAGGGATCACTCCACCTTTAATAAGATTCACAAACTCATAACCACTAGATGGCACCATTGGCTCTAACTCAATCACACAATGACCGTATTGCCCTCGACCACCTGATTGACGAATAAACTTACCTTCTCCACGCATAGTTTTAGAAATCGTCTCTTTATATGCCACTTGAGGCTCACCTATATTTGCATCTACTTTGAATTCTCTTTTAAGACGATCAACAATAATCTCTAAATGCAACTCTCCCATACCACTAATAATAGTTTGCCCGGTTTCTTCGTTTGTAGTGACACGAAACGAAGGATCTTCGATAGTTATTTTTTGTAACACCATTGCAAGTTTTTCTTGATCAGCTTTTGTTTTTGGTTCAATAGCAATAGAAATAACAGGATCTGGAAACTCCATTTTTTCGAGCAAAATAGGATGTTTTTCTGAGCAAAGCGTGTCACCTGTGATGGTAAAACGCAACCCGACCACAGCAGCAATTTCTCCTGCTTTGACTTCTTTAATATCCTCTCGTTTATTAGCATGCATTAGCAAAAGTCGCCCAAAACGTTCTCGTTTAGCTTTAACAGAATTGTAAACACTCTCTCCCGTTTGTACTTTTCCAGAATACACACGAATGTACGTCAATTGCACCACAAATGAATCATTCATAATTTTAAAAGCAAGCGCACTAAAAGGTTCCTTTGTATCTGCTTTTCGAGTTAAAATTTTTGTTTCATTTTTTAAATCATGACCTTCGACAGGTTTAATATCCAACGGAGATGGCAAGTAATCTACTATTGCATCTAAAAGTGGTTGAACACCTTTGTTTTTAAAACTAGCCCCACACAAAACAGGTATTAAAGCCATCACAATACAGCTTTTTCTAACTGCACGCCTGATATCTTCTGATAACACTTCTTTGTTATTCAGATATTTTTCTAAAAGCACTTCATCATGCTCAGCTACCTGTTCTAAAAGCATGTGACGGTATTCTTGTGCCTTAGGTAAAAGTGCTCCAGGAATTTCGATTTTTTCGAAACTAGCTCCAAGATCTTCGGAGTGCCAAAACATGGCTTTCATTTCTATGAGATCAATAATGCCTTGAAAAGAGTCTTCTTTTCCCCAGGGTAAAGTAAGAACCAACGGATGAGCATGAAGTTTAGTTTTCATTTGAGCTATAACATCAAAAAAATCAGCTCCAATGCGGTCCATTTTATTAACAAAAGCAATCCGTGGTACGTGATACTTATTGGCTTGCCGCCACACGGTTTCTGATTGTGGCTCAACACCTCCAACTGCACAAAAAATAGCTACCGCGCCATCTAAAACTCTTAGCGATCTTTCAACCTCGATTGTAAAATCTACATGACCCGGAGTGTCGATAATGTTAATTCGATTTTCTTTCCAAAAACAAGTAGTAGCTGCCGACGTAATAGTAATGCCACGCTCTTGCTCTTGAGGCATCCAGTCCATGACAGTAGTGCCTTGGTCAACCTCGCCAATTTTATGCGTTTTACCTGTGTAATATAGAATCCTCTCAGTAGTTGTGGTCTTGCCCGCATCTATATGAGCCATAATTCCAATATTACGTGTACTCTCTAAAGATAACTCAGGCATGTTCTAATATAAAAAACTTACCACCTATAATGCGCAAATGCTTTATTGGCTTCAGCCATTTTGTGGACATCTTCTCGCTTCTTAATGGCCCCACCACGTCCTTGCGAAGCGTCCAGAAACTCTCCGGCTAAACGCTCTTGCATGGAGTGCTCAGCACGTTTCTTGGCCGATTCAACTATCCAACGACTTGCTAATGATTGACGTCTCAAAGGCTTGACTTCTATCGGTACTTGATAAGTAGCCCCACCCACTCTGCGAGATTTAACTTCTAAAAGTGGCTTTGCATTTTCTAAGGCCTTTTTAAAGATTTTTAACCCATCTTCTCCTGTTTTCTTTTGAATAATATCAAAACTGTTATACATGATTTTTTCTGCAACTGATTTTTTGCCAAATCTTAAAATCGTACTAATAAATCTAGTCACTACAGCATCATTAAATTTTGGATCAGGTAAAATTTCTCTTCTTCTTATAAATGTCTTTCGTCCCATTATTCATTCCTTTTATTATTTTTTTTGCGGCTCAGCAGCAGTTGGCGCAGCTTGGGTTGCTGGAGCCGCCTGCGCTGCTTGTGCACCAGGGGTACCTCTTTTAGCGCCGTACTTAGAGCGACTCTGCTTTCGATTGGCCACACCCTGAGCATCTAAAGTACCACGAATTGTATGATACCTGACACCTGGCAAATCCTTCACTCTGCCACCACGAATTAACACAATTGAGTGTTCTTGCAAGTTATGTCCAATACCTGGAATGTACGAAGTCACTTCATACCCGTTAGTAAGCCTAACACGGCAAACTTTTCTTAAAGCCGAGTTTGGTTTTTTAGGAGTCGTAGTGTAAACACGTGTACAAACCCCTCTACGCTGGGGACAGCTCTGTAAAGCTGGCGATTTTGTCTTCCACTGTTTTCGGGATCTTCCATATCGAACTAGCTGATTAATCGTAGGCATGAGGGTGAAAATAGACGACTAGCACGCTCTGGTCAAGCTAAATTCACAAACAAATCAATGTTTCACGGCCGAGGGTGTATTCTTACCAGATTCATCTCTAGCCAATTCACCCAAACGATAAGATGTTAAAATATTATCAGTTTTTTTACTTAAAAAATCCTCTGGACTCTTTAGGTCTAAAGCTATCCTAAGAGCTTGATCTACATGCTCTACTGCAATAATTCTCATACCTTCAGTCACTTCTTTAGGTATTTTCTTTAGGTCTGGAACATTGCCCTTGGGTATTAAAACAACTTTAATTTCACCAGCTTTGGCAGCCAAAAGCTTTTCCTTTAGTCCACCAATGGGTAACACCCTACCACGCAAAGTTATCTCCCCGGTCATAGCAACATCGCGTTTTATTGGGATTTTAGTTAGAGCACTCGTAATAGCTGTAGCCATTGTAATCCCAGCCGAAGGCCCGTCTTTAGGCACAGCACCCTCTGGAACATGTAGGTGAATATCAATATTTTGATAAAAATCCTTATCTAGACCTAAAATATCAGCTCTGGAACGCACATAACTCATAGCAGTCACAGCAGATTCTTGCATCACATCACCAAGTTTTCCAGTAATTTTAACCTGCGCCTTACCAGGAACAACTGTAACTTCGATTTGCAAAAGATCACCGCCAACTTCAGTATAAGCAAGTCCATTAGCAAGACCAATGTGGTTTTGATCTTCAAGCCGGCTTTGTGTATACTTTGGAGGACCCAAAAACTCCTCTAAATCTTGAACCGAAACACGCATTTGTGGTGGTTTTGCTTCATAAGTCAACTCCTTCAAAACTGTTCCAGTTACTTTTCCTGTTTTTATTTTATTTAACTTTGAAGTCGAAGAAACCAATACGGCTGTTTCTTTTGGTTCCACTTTTTCTGCTATTCTTTTTTCAACAATTCGTCTTGCTATTTTTCTACAAATTGTTGCTACTGAGCGCTCCAAATTACGCACTCCAGCTTCACGCGTATATAGCCTAATGAGAGCATAAATAGAGTCATTAACAATTTCTAAATCTTCAGGCTTTAAACCATGCTGAGTCATTTGTTTTTGAGTCAAGTACTTTTTAGCAATATTAAATTTTTCGTATTCTGTATAACCAGCAATATTAATAACTTCCATCCTATCTAAAAGCGCTTTCGGGATGGTGTGTGTTGTATTAGCGGTTAAAATAAACATCACTTTTGACAAGTCATAATCTACTTCTAGATAGTGATCACTAAAAGCAATATTTTGTTCTGGATCTAAAACCTCTAAAAGCGCTGATGAAGGGTCACCTCTAAAATCCATGCTCATTTTATCTACTTCATCCAGTAAAAATACTGGATTTGATGTGGTGGCTTTCTTTAAGTATTGAATGATTTTGCCAGGCAAAGCACCCACATATGTTCGCCTATGGCCACGAATTTCAGCTTCATCTCTTACTCCGCCCAGAGAGCATCTGACAAATTTTTTATTCAGTGCTCGCGCTATTGATTTTGCCAAAGACGTTTTGCCAACACCAGGTGGACCCACAAAACAAAGAATCTGCCCTTTAGTGTTTTCAGTTAAAATACGAACAGCTAAATACTCTAATATTCTTTCTTTTACTTCTTCTAAACCATAATGATCTTCTTCTAAAACCTGATTAGCCAACTGAATATCATTTCGATCAACCGAGTACTCTCCCCATGGCAACGTAATGAGCCAATCAATATAATTGCGAAGCACAGTGGCTTCTGCAGACATTGGAGACATCATTTTTAATTTTTTGAGTTCACGAGTAACTTTTTCTTTTGCCTCTTTACTCATTGGCTTGGCACGAATTTGTTTTTCGATTGATTGAATTTCGATTTTAAACTCATCTTTTTCGCCCAATTCTTTTTGTATTGCTTGCATTTGTTCATTTAAATAATACTCTTTTTGAGAACGCTCCATTTGTTTTTTCACTCGTGTACGAATTCTTCTTTCAACCTGGAGAATTTCAATTTCACCTTGTAAAAGTTGTAAGAGTTTTTCTAATCTCTTAGGAGCATCAATTAATTCTAAAATTTCTTGTTTGTCTTCTAATTTTAAGTTGAGATGAGCAACAATAAGATCAGCTAACCGAGAAGGATCTTCGATGTTGTTAACGCTTAAAATCATTTCAGGAGGAATGCGTCTATTTAATTTTACATAGTTTTCGAATGTACCCTTAACAGAACGCAGCAAGGCTTCCATTTCTACAGAGCTTACAGCTGTGGGAATAATTTCTTCAACTACAGCTTCGATAACCCGGTCGGTCTCATAATACTCTAAAATTCGAGCTCTTCTCTTGCCTTCAATAAGAACTTTGACTGTATTATCTGGGAGTCTTAAAATTTGTAAAATATTCCCAAGTGTCCCAACAGAAAAGATATCTTTTTCGCCAGGATTTACAGTAGTAGCTAATTTTTGTGCAACAAGAAAAAGCTCTAGTTTTTTAGTAACACATTCTTCTAATGCGTTAATGGATTTCTCTCTTCCTACGAAGAGAGGCACCACCATGTGTGGAAAAATAATAACATCTCGCAGCGGAAGTAGCGGTACTCTAATGATATTGCCCTCGCTATTTTCCTTTTGTGGTTCCTTCTGTGATTCTCTAGGGTTTGACATGCACCAAACCTCCTTCATATTATACTACATCACAGGAACAAAGAGAGTGCAAATCAAACTAGATTATTTGCCGAATTTT
>JACQAU010000165.1 GCA_016194835.1 Deltaproteobacteria bacterium | reverse complement strand
GTAGTTCTACTTCGATGGCACGGTCTCCTTTTTTAGTTCTGATAATGATATTGTCTGCTTTTTCTTGTTTTCTCAGTGATTCTTCCGGAAATGGATTTTGTATCGGGGCTGCACTTTTAGATTCAGAGTCAATGGCAAATATTTTTTTAGTTGTGGCACAAGACAATAATCCGCCTACGGTTATTGCAATTATTACAGGTATTAAATAAATAAAATTTTTATACATCATTTAAAAAAGCCCGCTAATTCCTATTCCAAATTCGACTCCTGAAACCGATGAAGACGAACTACCAATAAAATAAGTAGCTTTTGGCCTGTATCCTAAAATCACCGATGTTGCCCAATGTTTAGCCAATCTCCACTCATAGCCTCCTCTTACGAGTCCTCCTAAAAATCCTGAAGCATAAGTTCCGCCAATCCCAACCAGCACGTTGCCACGGACTAGGTTGAAATTTTCTTCAGAACCAATCAAATTCCACGAATGCATAAAAAGTAAGGTTAAGTTCAAGCCACTAAAAAGTGAACTCTGTGATGTAGACGGACCTGTAAGACTAGAAATTGTGCGAATATATCCGGCCTCAAATCCGACTTCTTTTCTGCGGTTATCATAGCGTTCCATCATCCTGTATGCCAGGCTTAGGGTTCCAGCATACCCTGCAATATCCCGTTCGTATAAATAATAAATAGTAAGTCTGTATTGCACCATGGGCTGATATTCTGTCATTTTTCGAGCGTCATCAATTTGAGAATAATCTGTACCGCGTCTAAACACTGAGGCTCGTGATGTTTCGGAGTTATAACTACGCGACCAAATAAAACCTCCAGTTTCTGGGTCAATAATGGTCATAGATAAAATCATGCCTGAGGGGTTATATAAAAATGCAATATCCATGAAGTTTGAGATATTAGAAAGCTTTGCTATTCTTGCAAGCTCGGTTGGATTTGTTTCTGGAGAAGTGATTACTACTTGATCGCCTTTGAGAGTTGTTCTTTTGGCTTTACAGGCCAAGCACTGAATGATTCTGGTCTTTGTGGTTTTTAAAATTCTTTCGGTAATAGAAAGTTCCAGGTGACTTTTAAACGAAGCTGGAACGTTTTCACTTATTACGATATTTCTAATTGACAAGTCTTTTAGGCCAGATACTTGTCCATTTTTTAGGTCGTATTCGAAATCAGCCAAAAGATCTTCTAATACTTCGTAAAAATTTCTTCCCTCATCGCCATTGTGGTGTTCCGGTCTGGCGGGTGTGATGGTCTGTGCCGCTGCAGTTGTGTCTTCTGCGTAAGTAGGTGAAGTAAAAATAAATAAAGCTAATAATAGTTTTAACATTGAGGCTACACTCCTTTTCCTCTTTTGGTTTCCCTTTTGGTCCCCCTTAGTTCCCCTCTTTGTCTCTCATAACTCTTCGGTATTTATTTGTATTTGTTAATCTTTTGGTTTTTCGGTGGTCTTCTTGTGTTTTTTTGGTGGAGTGCTGGTGGTTCGTTGACGGCTACCTTAAAAAAAAGTTCAAAAAGGGTCAATTGTTTGGCAAATATTGACGAAAAGAATACAGAATGAAACAGTTTTTAGTGTGTCAAATTTGCCTCACTTTGTTGTTTACAGTGAGTTGTGCTACGAAAAAAATAGAGGCACCGTTAGCGCTTCCGGAGCCACCACAGTACACTAAAGTGCCTCATCCAGAAGGGTTGGATTTAGCTGATCTGAAAGCTATTTTTTATGATAAACAGGCTCCTGCTTTAAATATAATAGACAACTGTGATGCTAATTATAAAAAGTTAACTACAGCAACACAGAGCAAAGAGGAAATTCAGAAAGGAGTTCAGGAGCTAGTTAGTTTAGATCCAGCTTCTTATCATTGGTGTTTTTACGGCAAGCTGCTTGGTTTAGAAAATCAATTGAAAACTCAGTCGTATATCGAAGAAAAGCAAAAATTAGTTGTCGAAACGTTTGCTTTTCTTACTCCTGTAGCTAAGGCGTATTACATATGGTTTCATGACTCTCGTTATATGAGATGGGCTATTGACCGCTATAAAAAATTAAGCGAATTTGTTTTTTACCGAAGGCTCGAACTTGGCAAGAATCCCTATTTTGATGCGACGGACTTAGCTGTAGGGTCTTTTTCTAGGTTTCGTGAACCGGCTAGTGAGCAGCCTAAACTAGGTGTTTTAGAGAAGTACGGTATTTTAAAACCACTGGCTATCCCAACCGATTGAGTATATATCCGCCAAAATATTAATTGCTAATTTGGCGGATTAGTGTTTATAATATATATTATCAGTTAGAAGAAATAACCTCCAAAGATTCGGCAAAGTTTATTATTGTATATGGCAGGAGAAGAGTTGGTAAAACAGAATTGATTGAGCAATTTTTTAAATACCAATGTGTCTTAAAATTTGAAGGCATCGAGATACCAAAAATTGATCGTCGCACATATAAACAAAAACAACATTACCAAATAAATCAGTGCCTGAATCGACTTGCTTACTATTTAGAAGATCATTCTTTGACAAAAGTAGAAGTCAATACATGGACTGATTTTTTTCATGTTCTTCATCAAAAAGCAAAAATCACAAAAAAAACGGTTTTTTACTTTGAGGAAGTGCAATGGTTATCTAATTATGAGACTGATTTTTTTGCAGAGCTTAAACCCTTTTGGGATGATTTTTGGAGACATGAAAAAAATCTCACACTCATTCTTTGTGGTTCAGCACCATCATTTATAGTAAAACAGTTGCTTTCAGATAGAGCACTTTACGGGCGTGTACAAGAGCAGTTTAATTTGCAGCCAATTTCTTTGATTGAAATTAAAGAGTACTTAAAAAAAGGCAATAAAGAATGTATGCTTGCTCAACTAGCAGTTGGAGGTCTTATTGAGTATTTGAAATACCTTAAGGGTAAAAATGGAAATTTGCTGTCACAACTTTGCTATAATAGTTTTTTGCCATCTTCATTTTTTTCAGTAGAGCAAAAAAAAATATTTATTAGCAGCTTAAGTGAGCATAAATATTATAATTCTATTGTAGAATTTTTAAGCAAAGTAAAATCTGCGACTTTACAGCAAATCAGTTCTGCAGTGAAATTTAGTACGCAGAGCGGTGGTTCTTTTACTGCTTTGTTAGAGGATCTTGAAAAATGTGGTTTTATTGAAAAATATGCCCCTTTTCATAAGGATGAACAAAGTAAACTTAGCAGATATTGTATTATAGACGAATATTTACAGTGGTATTACAAATTTATTAGGCCAATTCAGAAAGAAATTGATAGTGGAAAATTTATTAATAATCCAATTGCCGCTATTAATAAACGATCTTTTGAAACTATCCTTGGTTTTAGTTTTGAGCGCTGGTGTAGAAAAAATGCGCATATTTTTGCAAAAATTCTTGGTTTTTCTGGAGTTGATTATAAAGCAGGCTCTTATTTTAATAGGAATACAGAAGAACATGAGAAGGGATTTCAAATTGACCTTTTGTATATTATCAAAGGGAGCAAAATTATTATATGTGAAATTAAATATTATGATGGTCCTATAGATTTGAGTGTTTGTGACACGATTAAGAAGAAAGTTCAGCTTTTTCAAGACGCAATGCCTCAGTATCAAAATTATACCTATGAAACCGTACTAATTGCTACGGAGGGAATAAAAGACCATCCAAAAGTGCAAACAACATTTGATCATATAATTACTTTTAACGAGATATTTAATGATTATTACTGGTAATTGTAACCTAGTGAGGTTCCCGTAACGAACAGTAACAGGGAACAGAAAACAGCTCAGTAACAGTAACTGTCCTGTCAACAGTGTCTGTAACTGTAACAGAGAACAGATTTCTATTTTGCTAATTCATTGCGCCCATATTGTTTCAACGAGTTTACTGAGCCCCAACCTAGTGGTGCATAAAACTATAACTTATTGAAATTATAAGTATTTATTGAAAGTCAAACACGGAACTACAGCAAAGAAACACTGCATCAAGATTGACTCCATGTGCCAAATATGTTATAAATCCCCCTGTGTGTGGTCTGCTTGTTATAATAAACTACTCAAGCTCACACCCATGAAGGGTATGGTAATGAGCGCGTTAAAAATACAAACTGTTTTCTTGTGTGTTTTGATTAGCCAAAGTTTTGCCTTGGCTCAAGACAAGAAATTTACATTGCAGGAAACCAGTG
>JACQAU010000164.1 GCA_016194835.1 Deltaproteobacteria bacterium | reverse complement strand
GCGGAATTTCGCCCATGTAAACTTCTTGTTCTTTGATATCTCTTATATTTTTAGTATTGGTTGCTTCATCTACCTCATACACCACAAGTCTCACTGTTATTTTAAGAGGAGCAGCATGAGTCATCCCTCTTAAACGGCAATCAGCAACATCATATTTGGGTTTTTCTAAAGCATAGCTTTCAAATTCAAGCGAAGCTGTTTTATTAAAATCCTCGATAGGAAAAACAGACTTAAAAACTGTTTGAAGACCAATATTCTCCCTTTTGTGTGGGGGCACATTGGTTTGTAAAAACCTTTCGTAGGATCTCCGTTGAAGTTCAATTAAATTTGGTATTTCTACGGGTATCGAAATTTTAGAAAAATCCTTCCTAACCCGACGATTCTCTGCAAAAAGAGAGGGCATGCAATCTCCTTACTATAATACTTAATAATTAATCATTGAATAATAACAATAAATAACAACAACCCTTTTTAGCCTACACCTTCTTTAGAAGTTTAGGCAACTATAGAATTTGATTAAGAAAATACTATTATTTGATTTCTACCTTACTTCTTTTAAGGTTTTAGGAGCCCCTTCTACAAGATCTTTAGCCTCTTTTAGACCAAGACCAGTAATGGCTCTTACTTCCTTAATCACATTGATTTTCTTTTCTCCAACAGCAGTTAATACAACTACAAACTCTGTTTTAGCCTCCTGAGCAGGTGCAGCTTGAGTCTGAGCTCCTCCAACTGCCATTGCTACCGGCGCTGCAGCAGAAACTCCATACTTAGTCTCTAAGTCTTTCACAATGTGCGAAAGCTCTAGCACTGATAACTGATCAACGTAAGAAAGAAATTGCTCCTTCGTAATCATACCATCTGACATTTTACATTACCTCTCATAACTTTTTTGCACTCCATGCACCTTTAGCCATTTCGGCCAGTTTACCAATAACACTCATTGTTATTGGTTAAAATCAAAATCCCACAAAATTAAATTTTTCATCTTAATCCTTTGGTTAATCTTTTGGTCTAAACCTGTGGGTTTGTTTTCTTTCTTCCTATTGCCGCTAGTACCAAGACGAAACTTCTTGGAACAGCCGTAAGAACTCCTACAAAATTAGTAACTGGGGCATTTAAACTGCCTAACATTTTTGCCAATAACACTTCTCTACTAGGCAATTTAGCTAATTGTTCAATTTCATCTGGCGAGATCCTTTTTTGTCCCATTAAACTTTCTTTTAACTTAAAAGCTTCATTATCTTGAGAAAACTTATGTACTACTTTCGCAGCTCTAGCAGGATCTCCATACCCAAAAGCAATTAGAGTTGGTCCGACTAAATCATTCATAATGTTTTTAGCGTCCAAGCCAAGAGAGTTTTCTTTGGCAATCAAACGGCCAAGATTGTTTTTCAAAACCTTTACCTCTGCCTCTTGACCTCTTAATTGTTTTCTTAAATCATCTGCCTGAGGGGCGGTAAGACCCTTGTAATCAGCAAAAAAAGCTACTTTTGATTTTAAAAATTTTTCTTTTAATGTCTTTGCTAATTCTGTTTTTTCTGTTCGATTCATAACATTTACCTTTAATACTTTTCCTTATAATTTTTTCTTTAAGCCATACCTGATACATTCAGTACGTCTGAGGAATCTAAAATAATCCCTGGACTCATTGTTGTAGAAATAGTTACTTTTTTTAAATAAGTCCCCTTACTGGTGGGCGGCTTTGCTTTTACAATCGCTCCTATTAATGATACAAAATTTTCTTTTAACTTTTGAGGACCAAACGATTTTTTCCCAATCATTGCATGTACGATCCCGCTTTTCTCTGTGCGATATTCAATTTTCCCTAGTTTTTGCTCTTTAACTGCCTTAGCTACCTCAAAAGTTACCGTTCCTAATTTTGGGTTTGGCATTAACCCTTTGGGTCCTAAAATTTTTCCAACTTTTGTCACAGAAGCCATCATGTCTGGAGTTGCAATAAGCTTATCAAACTCTAGCCAACCTTCCGCAATTTTCCCGATCAAATCATCAGCTCCAACTGTGTCAGCACCTGCGTCTTCCGCTTCTTTTGCTTTTTCCCCTTTTGCTAAAACAGCTACGCGTGGGGATTTTCCTATTCCATGTGGCAAAACAATTGCGCCTCTCACCATTTGCTCTGAGTGTTTAGGATCAACACCAAGATTAAAAGCAACATCTACAGATTCGTCAAAATTTGCAAAAGAAGCCTCCTTAAGAAGCGAAAAAGCCTCTTCAACTTTATAGCGCTTTCCTCTTTCTATTTTAGAAAGCACCTGATTATATTTTTTTCCCATAAATTCTCCTGTGGTTCTATCGCTTATTGAAAAGCTCCCACTTACTTACGAAAAATTAATCTGCAATCGTAACACCAGCACTTCTAGCTGTACCTTCGACAGTTTTCATTGCTGCTTCTAAATTTGCAGCAGTTAAATCTGGCATTTTTATTTTTGCAATTTCCTCTAATTGCTTCCTTGTAACTTTTCCTACTTTATTTTTATTAGGTTCTCCACTGCCCTTTTCAATTTTTGCTGCTTTAAATAATAAAATAGAAGCAGGAGGTGTTTTAGTAATAAAAGTAAAAGAACGATCCGAATACACTGTAATAATAACAGGGATTATCATGCCCTTTTGATCTTGAGTTTTTGCATTAAAAGCTTTGCAAAACTCCATAATGTTTACTCCACGTTGCCCTAAAGCAGGACCCACTGGAGGAGCAGGATTTGCTTGACCACCTGGAATTTGCAATTTTATTTGACCAGTTATTTTCTTTGCCATGAACGACCTTTATTAACACAAGTAACTAGATCTTTTCAACCTGAATAAAATCTAATTCAACAGGGGTTGACCTTCCAAAAATACTGACTAATACCCTAAGTTTGCCCTTATCTTGATTAACATCCTCAACTATTCCATTAAAATTGGTAAATGGCCCATCTATAACTCTCACACTTTCGCCCTCTTGAAAGGCTATTTTGGGCCTTGGCTTTGCTAAACCCTCAGAAATACGACTTGTCATCCTTTGAACTTCTGAATCAGGGACCGGAACTGGTTTTATCTTATCTCCAACAAAACCTGTAATTTTAGGGGTGTTTTTTACAATATGCCATGTCTCTTCATTGAGAATCATTTTAACAAGAATATAACCCGGAAAAAACTTTCTCTTGGTTGTTCTCTTCTGACCTTTTATTAGCTCCACAACGTTTTCTTCAGGCACAATAACTTCGCCAAAAAAAGCTTCTTTTTTTAGAGACTTGATTCTTTCTTCTAATGCAAGCTTTGCCTTATGCTCAAATCCAGAATAAGTATGCACCACATACCAAGACATCTCTCCAGAAAATGAAGATTTTTCTTTTGACTTTTCTTTTCCAGAAACCCTTTCTTTTAGTGACTCTTCCACTGGCTTGATAGCCGGTTTTTCCACCAGAGCCTCTTCTGGCAGTGTCTCTGTCGGCAAAGCCTCTATTGGCGAAACCTCTGTTGGTAGTGCTTCTGCTGGCGGTGTCTCTGCTGGTTTCTATTCTAACGGTTTGCTTTCTTGATTAGGATTTTCTTCTGCCACCTCATTACTCCCTTAATATTAAAAAATAAGCTTTACCACTGCTGTCCATGTATAATCTAATAGACCCAAGAGCAATCCTGAAATAATAACCATAATAATGACAACAACAGTAGCAGAACTGGTTTCTTTTTGAGTAGGCCAGGTAACACGAAATAATTCAGTTACTACTTCATTCATAAATTGGTTAACTTCTACATTGCGATACAAAACCACAAATAAGACAACTCCAGAAATAATCGACGCAATGCGAATAATGATTTCAATATTCCTTATTTTTGTTTCTAAATCATAGACACCCGCAAGTTTCATGCAAAATGAAGAAACTATAAACCCAAGCAGAAAAGCAGCCGCAGCATAACAAAGATTAACCCATTTTTGACTTTGGTTTTCCATCTCGTCTCCTCATCTCACTCAGCCTCCTCCAGAGGCCTACTTTTGGCAGGCCAGGAGGGACTCGGCTACTACACTCAGTCGCCTCCTGCTCCTTCCTTGCGTAGCCTCACCTCGCAAGCCTTTCGCTCGCTTCCAGCTCACTCAGTCTCCACAGGAGGCCGGCTTGCTCGTTTCGAGTCCCTTATGCTTCATCACCAGACTCTTTGGCAGGCCAGGAGGGACTCGAACCCACAACCTACGGATTTGGAATCCGCCGCTCTAGCCATTAGAGCTACTGGCCTAAAATCCTTTCTGAGCAGAATCTACTTGCCCTCACGGTGAACAGTATGCTTACGACAAAATTTACAAAATTTCTTCAACTCTACTTTGTCAGTATTTTTTTGCTTGTTCTTATTCGCAGCACAGTTCTTTCGCTTACACAACGTACACTCAAGCAAAATATTAGATCTCATAATGCAATATACCCAGTCCTTTTACTCTACTCTATAATTTCAGCTACTACTCCCGCACCTACAGTTTTGCCACCTTCTCGAATAGCAAAACGTAGTTCCTTTTCCATAGCAATAGGAGTAATAAGCTCTACTTCGACTTGAATATTGTCGCCAGGCATCACCATTTCCACATTTGGAGGAAGTGTCACAACACCCGTAACATCAGTAGTTCTAAAATAAAATTGAGGACGATAACCCTTAAAAAACGGAGTATGCCTACCACCCTCTTCTTTGGTTAAAATATAAGCAGAACCCTTAAATTTTTTATGCGGAGTAATCGATGTAGGTGCCGCCAATACCTGACCACGTTCAACTTCTTCTTTTTTGGTTCCTCTTAAAAGCACTCCAATATTATCTCCTGCTTCGCCCTGATCTAAAAGTTTTCTAAACATTTCAACACCGGTAGCTACTGTTTTCACAGTTGGCCTGAGACCTATGATTTCGACTTCTTCACCAACCTTAATCACGCCTCTCTCTACCCTGCCTGTCACCACCGTACCTCGTCCAGAAATAGAAAATACGTCTTCGACTGGCATTAAAAATGGCTTATCCTTCTCCCTGACCGGCTGAGGAACATATTCATCTACCGCACTTACAAGTTTCAAAATAGACTGCTCTCCAAGCTCACCAGCATCACCCTCCATAGCCTTAAGCGCAGAACCACGAATAATCGGAATCTTATCTCCAGGGAACTTATAATTTGTAAGCAACTCCCTAACTTCCATTTCAACAAGATCTAAAAGTTCTTTATCATCTACCATGTCACATTTATTCATATAGACTACAATCGCTGGAACACCGACTTGTCTCGCCAATAAGATGTGTTCTCGAGTTTGTGGCATTGGACCATCTGCTGCAGAAACTACTAAAATTGCTCCGTCCATCTGCGCCGCTCCAGTTATCATGTTTTTCACATAGTCTGCATGACCAGGACAATCCACATGAGCATAATGCCTTTTTTCAGATTGATACTCCACATGTGTCGTATTAATGGTAATACCACGCTCTTTTTCTTCTGGAGCATTATCGATTGAGTCATATGCTCTTACTTGAGCTAACCCTTTTTTAGCCAATACCATCGTAATGGCCGCTGTTAAAGTTGTTTTTCCATGATCAACGTGACCAATTGTTCCTACGTTCACATGGGGTTTGTTTCTTTCAAATTTTTCCTTTGACATACGTCTCCTTGCCTCCAAAAAATTAAAATAAATATATACTACTGGAGCTCTCGACGGGAGTCGAACCCGTGACCTCTCCCTTACCAAGGGAGTGCTCTAGCCAACTGAGCTACAAGAGCAGTTCTCCACAACTACTTTATAAGCGGGAGACGGGACTTGAACCCGCGGCCCTCAGCTTGGAAGGCTGATGCTCTAGCCAACTGAGCTACTCCCGCACTCTTGTTCGAATCCCCTTTTCTCTTGGTGGAGAGAGAACTCTACCAGCTGAGCTACTCCAGCTCAACAAAAATAAAACAAGAGGACAAACTAACTCCTCCGGTCTTATCACCAGTCATTATTAGCGCAGAGTTTCATCGTTTTATAAAAAAGTCAATGGCAGAATAGCAATTTATTTTTAAAGAATCCAGACAAAAGATATCTCCAAAAATACACACCACATGCGCTAATACTCTTTAGATTTTGACTAATTTTGATATCATCAGAACAATAAGGTTATCAATGAAGTTATTACTTTCTGCTATTTTTTTATTTATTACTGCATGCTCTTCCACACCACAAGTAAAGCCTCTTACAATTGCAGAAAAAATACAGAAAGACTATAAGTATGGCTTTTTTTTAATCCAAAGATTTGAAGCTCAACTCAAACTAAAGCAAGATATCGAAGTGTCTATTTACCTCCGAACATTGACAGAAACACTAATCAAATTAACAAATAACCTAAAAAATACTCCCTTTGGCACAGTTATAATAAAAGACACACAAGAAAAATGGAATAATTACGCCCTTCCAGGGAGTCGAATTTACTTGTCTCTTGGTCTACTAAAACAATTAAACTATGAGACCGAATTAGCTTCAATACTCTCTTATGAAATTGCCCAACTAGAACAGAAACTCGTTCTAAACCAAATTGAAAAACAATTTCCAGGAACAAATTCTACCACAGATGAGGAAGCAAAATTTTCAGCTCTACCAGTTCAAGAAGATTCTTATGAAAAAATAAACCAATTGGACTTTTTCTCACCAAGAGGAATTTTTATATTTTCTGAAGAAGAATTGGTTAACTCTGTAGAAACTGCTGTTAGTATTTTATATCAAGCCGGCTTTGACGTTAGGGGTTTAGTCTCGCTGTGGAAAATATTTTTAAATAATCCGAAAACATCCCCATATGAACAAAAAACTTTAAATAAACTAATTGAAAAAACCAGACAAACACTTGCAACTTATACTCCACTATTAAACCCTAAAGTAAAAAGTAATAAGTTTTTAGCCTTCAAAAAAAGGATTCAAAATATATGAAAGAATTTTTAGAAGAGCTAACAAATGTATTTCGACAAAACAAAGAATTTGAAACCGTATTAAAAACATCAAAAAACATACAAAATTATTATCAGCTTCCTGGTGACGCCAGTACTAGAAAATATTACCGGGTTACTCTAAAAAACAAAAAAACATTTATTATCATGAAAACAGATCCTTTTCATAATAACGAAAACAGTTATCCATTTTTAGTAATTCAAAAACATTTAGCATATTCAAATGTCGAAGTGCCCACAGTATATGACTGGGACGCGCAAAAAGGCATAATTTTATTAGAAGACCTTGGGGACACAACTTTCTTAAAAAAATTGCAATCTATCAATACCATAGATCAAGAACGACACCTCTATGAACGAGCAATTGATGGCCTAATTAATCTGCAAATTTTTTCTTCTCCAGGAAAAAATACAGCTCATATTGAAGCCTATGAACTTAGATTTGATGTCGAAAAACTAATGTGGGAAGTACAATTCGCCTTTGAACACTTTTTTAAAGGACTACTAAAGCGTATTTTCAGCGCAAGTGACATGCAAATATTTTTAAGCGCTTTTAGAGAAATTTGTGAAATTCTCGAATCGCAGCCTGTAGTGTTCACTCACAGAGATTTTCATAGCCGCAACATTATGATTTCACCAATTAAGCTAGTTAAAAAACTTAAAGAGAAACCAGAATTACCAAAATTAGATGACCGACTGGTTTTTATTGATTTTCAAGATGCAAGGATGGGTCCGCCCCAGTATGATTTGGTTTCTTTATTAAGGGATAGTTATTACCAACTGGACGAAAATCAAGTAGAACGCCTAGTGGATTATTACATTGTCAGATGGGATGCAAAAACTGGCGAAAAAATACACCCAAAAACGTTTAGGAAAATTTTTGATCTGATGACTGTTCAAAGAAACTTTAAAGCAATAGGGAGTTTTGCTTCATTTTATCAATTGCGAGGAAATCCTATTTACTTAAAATATATTGGTAACAGTTTTGAAAACATCCGTCGAACATTACAAAAACACAAAAAATATCACTCACTGAAGGAGGTCTTGTTTTATTACTACAATTTCTAATGCATTTATTTCAGCAGCAGGACTAGGCACACGGCTAAGACCTATTACAGAAACCACACCAAAACCTCTTTTGCCACTGATGGGAATACCTATTATTCAGTTTGTAATTGATCTTTTGAATGAAGCACAGGTTAAGCGAGTAGTCATTAATATGCATCACTTGCCTCACATTATGCAGGAAGGACTTAAAAAATTAGACTTTGGTAACATGGAACTCATAATTAGTGACGAATCTACACAGTTATTGGGCAGTGGCGGTGGTATAAAAAAAGCGGCGTCATATTTTCAAAACAGCCCATTTTTTATGTTAAATGGTGATTCGTTTTGCAACATTGATTTGCAATCATTGGCTAAATGGCATGGTTTATTAAAGCAAAACAGAAAAAATCTATTAACCATGGCTATCATGCCAGAAGGAGAAAACTTATATACGGAAATATTTACAAATAAAAACACTTATCAAATAAAAAAGCTTGGAGCTTCAGTACAGGGGCGCCCTTTTTACTCTGGAATTTCAGTTATTGAACCTGAAGTATTACAAAATCTACCAGAAAACACCGCATTTGATTTTTTAAAAGAAATATTAATGCCACAAATTTTACTTGGACAAGCATACGCTTATCTTTTTCAATGCCCTTTTATTGATACCGGCACGCCTGAACTCTGGCAAAAGGCTCAGACGTTTGTTACAAATGCGTTAGAAAACAACTCTCTCCCGCCTGTTTGGGCTAAGAGAATTACAGCAGGAAGACCGCTAATGGTCCCATATTTTTCCTAAACATTGAAATCTTGGCTCCAGTGTTATGG
>JACQAU010000199.1 GCA_016194835.1 Deltaproteobacteria bacterium | reverse complement strand
GTTTGGCTTGTGTGAGAGAAGATGGTTCAAAAAAAGATAAAACAGAGAAATTTAATTCTAAAAAAAGAAAAAGCGGGGAGTTCAATTTGTGGGTACGAAGTTTATTTCAAAGTCCATTGCTAGGATATGGCAGCAATAAAATTCACTATGAATTGACGAAAGAAGACAAGTCTGTGCTATCAGGAGATTTTACTGCGCAAGTACATAAAAATGATTCACGCGAATGTTCAAGAGGACATTTTTATTCGTCAAATTTAAATGATTGTTATAACCCAGGAAGTTTTTGTAGTGAGTATTTTTATATTAAAAACTACTGTAAATGAGTCCAATATAAATTAGTGCCAAAGCAGTGCTTCTGCTGCTTGAACAGCAGCAGAATTGCAATAGCTGTAATTTGTCAGACGATCGCTTTCGCATTCTGTTTGAACTGCTTTAACCGCAGCATTGCTAAAATCCATTGTGACATTTATATTGGCTGTAGTCGAACAGCTATAACTACCACTTGAGAAAACAGGAGCAGTTAGACTTGAATAAAACGAATCTGTGCTAAAAGTCATTAAACCAGCTTCTGTTGCAAGAGCGCTAGTGAGGGTAGCTACATAATAGGTGTTTTGAAATTCTGTTCCACCACTGTAATTAAAATTATGCACTCCATCTCCAGATTCACCTTTGTATCCACCAGCAAGAAATTTTAGGTCTGAAAGACTAGTTCCGCTAAACGAAGCAACAGCGTAATTTTTATCAGTCCAAGTGCCGAATTTATTATACATTTTTGTATAAATCTTATTTGCGCTGTTGATTGTGACTCCTCCGTGAAAGGTGCCCCAATCTCCCGTGTAGAGGGCTTCGGCAATACGGTCTTTGGTTTCATCAAATGTTATATTTCCGTCCGCACCTACTTTTAGACTAGCTGAGATCGAGGACGTTCCTTTTCCACTGAAGTCGTTGTGCGAATTGTTCGCCGTAAAAACACCCGTAGTTTTATTAATTTCGAAAACTTCATAACCATCAACAGTGCTACCGTTACAGAACCAAAGGCTTGCTTTATACACATCCGCAGTCACAGAATCACTGCCGGAAATTTTGATAAAGACAATCATCCCATCACTAGTAGTTACTTTGACGACTCGATCAGCAGTTTGTTGGTCAAATAGAGTACTAGGAGACCCGGAGTCAATGGTGACACCACTTGCAACAGTGGGCATTTTTTTCATGTAGCATTGACTAGTACCGGCTTCTAACATTAGTTCAAAAGATTTGGCTGTAGCTTGAGACATGTAGCAGGCACCTGCTCCTCCAATGGCAGCTTCTACTACTCCCCAAAATTGATCTTTTTGTGATGTGCTGGCAACTCCAGCAGTATTAATAGCGGCCACCATACCATTCCAAAAATAAGTGTCTGCATTAGCATCCGTAATACTCTTAAGAGTGGGTGGGGTGCCAGAGACGGCCAAGTAAGGGTCAAAAGAGGCCAGTGCTGCTGCGCTATTGGTTTTTGCCATATCAGAAATACTGGGCAAATTTTTTAGAGTCACACTACTCAGACCGGAGCTGCTATCAGAAGTTTTTTTCCCGCAACCAGCAAAAGACAACACAAAAACTGACAATACAATAAAAATAAATACTTGTTTCATAATAAGACCCTTTCCTTTCGATATGGTCGATATGGCCACTCTGATCAAAATAAATCATTTTTTAATTACTTATAATCTTTGCTCGTTAATTCGTGAGCATCTGTCACAACTTTAAAACGTACAACATGAACTAAGCGCATAACATCTATGATGATAGCACTATTAGTAAATAAATTAAAGATATTTATAAATAAACAGATTCAATAACTTATGTTTAATTGTTAAGAATGGTTTGCAGAACTAATCTCTAAGCACTTCGTTGGATAGTTCGTCCGGGTTTGGATTATCTAAAGAAACTGGAAACAGAGTCTTAAGTATGCTACCTAATTTTCTGACGGCTATTGCTATTGCATTTTCATAGTGTGTGTATTTTAGGTCCTGTGAAAGCTCTTTTACAATTTCATCCCAATAGTTTTGTTTAACAATGTGATGTATGCCTTCGTCTCCAAAAATGGCAAATTTGTGTTTCTTCAAATTTATATACAATAAAATGGCATTTCTGTTTTTTGTATTTTGCATGCCGTTTTGATAAAAAATTTTTTTAACTCGTTTTAGTGGGTCACTATCAAATCGCCTTTGAGATAAAGCAACTCTAATTTCTGCAGTAGTTTCTTTTTCAGATTCTGCAATAGCTAAAATAATAGGTGAAATCTTACCAGCTTCCACTTGCTCCTCCTCCTCCGCTAAATCCTCCACCACCACTAAACCCCCCTCCGCCTCCACCAAATCCTCCAAAACCACCTCCACCGCTACCACCCCACCCGCCACCACCAGAAAAGATATTCCAACTCCTCAAACGCCCTCTAGGATGCCGCCAGCCGGTTGATGTAACCATGGCATCGCCAGAGAAAAAAGAGAAAAAAATAATTTTCACAAAAAATAACAACATAGCTCCTAAAACCACCCAAACAAACCACAGTGAAGAAGACGGTCTTGCAGAATGAAATGACCGTCTTGTAAATTCTTTGTTTTGTAAAACTGGACTATTTATTACTTTTAAAATTTCTAAACTCGAAAAATAAACTGCCTCATTTGGTTTCCCGGCTTTTAAATAAGGAATTAGAAAATCTGATAGCACACGTTTTGAACGAGCGTCTGTTAAAATGGGTTCTAGTCCATAACCTACTTCGATCCGTGCTTTTCGATTTTTCCAGTATAAAGCTAAAAGTACGCCATTATTTTTTCCTGTTTGCCCAATTTTCCAGGTACTAAAAACGCGATTTGTAAAATCAACTAAATCTTCTCCCTCTAAATCCTGTAAAATGGCAATTACTATTTGTTCGCCTGTAGCACGATAGTGTTCACTCAAAAGTTTAAAGAGTTGATTTTTGGTTTCTGTGTTTAACACCAGCACTTCATCTAAGACATAGTTTGATGGTGGTGATGGTATGTTTTTTGCGTTTGCAGATAAAGATAATACACTTGTGATTAAAATAAGAATAAAAAAAATAAAGATATTTTTCATAACTGCTAAGCTAAAACTCTACTTTAGGAGCTTTATTGGCTCCTGGTTCTGCATTAAAATATATTTTTTCCTTAAATCCTCTAAAACCTGCAACTATGGACTGTGGAAATTTTCTTATATAAGTATTGTATTCGCGCGCTGATTCATTAAAGCGTTGCCTTTCGATTGTAATGCGGTTTTCTGTGCCTTCGAGTTGTGATTGGAGTTCTAAAAAATTTTGATTTGCTTTTAAATCAGGATATTTTTCTACAACTAATAGCAAACGAGACAAAGCAGAAGAAAGCTGAGTTTGTGCTTGTTCAAATTTATGCATGTCAGAAACATCTAGTTTAACTTGACCCACTTGGGATCTTGCTTTTGTGACTTCTTCAAAAACATTAGCTTCGTGTTTTGCATAGCCTTTTACAGTGTTTACTAAATTTGGCACTAAATCCATTCTGCGTTGATAAACATTTTCAACTTGTGCCTTTTTTTCATTAAAAGATTCATCAAGGCTAACTAGCTTATTGTTAACTCCCACTGCCCACATAATAAAACTAATAATGGACAACAAAATAATCAAAAAAACTATTAGTATTGTATTTCGCATATATGGTCTCCTAAAAATTTGTAACTTATGGGTAAAGTTCTTGTTGATACCATCCTGCCGCGTCCTTTCTATAGCTAAATCTCCTGTGCAAACGATGTGGTTTCCCTAACCAGACTTCCGCCATATTTGGCGTTAGTGCATATCCCCCCCAGTGTTGGGGTCTGGCAACTTCTTTACCTATTAACTTAAATTTTAGTAAAAGAAACTCTTTTAAAAATGTAAATCTATTTTTTAACGGCTGGCTCTGCTGAGAAACAACTCCACCTAGCTGGCTGTCTCGGGGGCGTGTTTTCCAATAAATATTTGATTCTTCGTCAGAAAGTTTCTTGACTTGGCCTTCAAATCTGATTTGGCATTCTATTTTAGGCCAATAAAACACACAGGCTGCTTGGGGATTGTCTGAGAGTTCCTTGCCTTTTCTGCTGTGGTAGTTGGTATAAAATGTAATGCCTTCTTGTTCAATAATACCCTTAAACAACACGACCCTTGCAGAGGGTTTGCCTTCTCTCGTTGCAGTTGCCAAGGTCATTGCGTCATAATATGGAAGCTCTAATGACTTGGCTTTTTCGAAATAAGACAAAAAAACTTGTATTGGATCATCATTTCTTGCCATAGTTTTATGCTTAGGTTTGGATACTATCATAACAACTTAATTTTGGTCATTTTTTAAAAATTTCTTGATAAAATCACTCAGCTGCGTTATCAAGTTGGTAACCATATAACGAAGGAGCCACCAATCTATGCGTATAAGAGAATGGGTTGTTTTATCTGGAAACTCAAATCGTTCTTTAGCAGAAAAGATATGTCAAAAGCTCGGTAAAAATCTTGGAGGGGCAGAAGTAAAAAGATTTAGTGATGGCGAAGTATTTATAGAGGTTGGAGAAAATGTAAGGGGTCGTGACGTCTATGTTATCCAGAGCACCTGTCCTCCAGCAAATGACCACTTGATGGAGCTTTTGATCTTGATAGATGCATTAAAAAGAGCAAGTGCAAAAGACATTACTGCTGTTATTCCTTATTATGGTTATGCCAGGCAAGATCGAAAAGTAGCTCCTCGTACTCCTATTAGTGCTAAACTTATTGCCGATCTTTTAACAGCTGCCGGAACAACGCGAGTGGTTTCGATGGAGCTACATGCGGGACAAATACAGGGGTTTTTTAATATTCCATTTGATAACCTATTTGCTTCGCCTGTGCTTTTAGAATATATCAAAAGCGAATTTTCACAAAATGGTGAGCTTGTCTTTGTAAGCCCGGACGCAGGTGGGGTGGAGCGCGCAAGAGCTATGGCAAAAAGACTCAATGCCGCAGTGGCTATGATTGATAAAAGAAGAACGGCTCCTAATGTAGCAAAAGCAATGAACGTAGTAGGTGAGGTGGAAGGCAAAACAGCTATTATTTTAGATGACATTATTGATACCGCAGGCACGTTAACAGAAGCAGCAACTGCTGTTTTAGATCAGGGCGCAAAAACAGTTTATGCTGCTGCTACACACGGTGTACTGTCCGGGCCAGCGATTGAAAGAATTCAAAAATCAAATATTCAAAAAGTTATTCTGACAGATACAATTCCTTTAGGACCTAAGGCTCGTAGCTGCAATAAAATAGTTCAGCTCTCTGTTGCAGATCTTTTTGCAGAAGCCATTAATCGTATTCATAATTATGATAG
>JACQAU010000017.1 GCA_016194835.1 Deltaproteobacteria bacterium | reverse complement strand
GCACTTTTGCGTGCTGCTGAAATATTGAAAGACATTAAACCATTACACGATATTTGGTTAGTACATTTTACAGGGGAGGAGTTCCCAGCAGATGATCTAGGTGCGCGTTATTTTGTAAGTGATTTATTGAAACGGAAAAAAGACATTGGAGGTTTGGTCTTACTAGACATGATTGGATATACAGAAGATAACGACCATATATTTCAGGTTAATGCTGGTGAATCTTTAAGATCGCGTAAAATTGCAAACCTTGCATTTCAGGCTTCTCTGATGCATGCCAACAAGTATGAGCCACGTTTGCGGTCTCGTTTTGATCCAAAAGCCTATTTGTATAACACGGATGGAGTGATATTTTCAGATACTGGATTTCCTGTTGTTTTTTTTAATGAACACATGAATGCTGCAGAAAAAAGCCAAGAAAATGGAGACAAATTACTCTTTGAAAGGCATCATTATCATGAAACCACAGATGATTGGCAACACATGAATTTTGATTATGCAGTTACAATTACAAAAGCAGCAATCGAAACAGTCGCCCAGCTTGCCTTAGATTCTGCTGAATCGCCAGCTATTAACTCCGGGCGTTAGATGATTTATTACATTTTTTTGTAGCGAATTTTATAAACCCCTCTTATTGTTTTTCTAATGGGGGCTTATATGCGTAAAGTTAGGTTATTGCTAATGGCTTTAACATTTTTTTTAGCGCTACAAAGCCAGGGACATTTCAATATTCTAATTCCTTCTTTGCCAAAAAATTATCTACAAGTGCCTATTATCAGACAAGCCACCGATTACAGTTGTGGACCTGCTTCGTTATTAGGAGTGCTCAATTATTGGCAAGTTTATGAAGGTGCAGAGTCAGAGCTTTATTCTGTTTTGGGCACAACAGAAAAAAACGGGACAGAACCTCAGAAATTATTAGAAGGCGCAAAAAAGTATGGACTAACTGCAGATATGAAAGAAAATTTAGAGTTAGCAGATCTAAAAGCTGCGTTACAAAAGAGTGAAACAGTGATTCTTTCTTATCAGGCGTGGAGGGATGAAGATTCGAAAGATAAACCATGGAGTGAGATTTGGGAAGATGGGCATTATGGCGTATTAGTTGCTATGGACAGCGAGTTTTTATATTTAATGGACCCTTCGTATGCCCGTGGTTATGTATATGTTTCGCAAGCTGAGTTTTTAGAGCGCTGGCATGATTACGAAGATAGAGAGGGCAAAAAGTGGAAGTATCAACATATTGCGATTTTTATTCATGGTGAAAAACCAGTTTCTGCGTTTCCTGGCCCGATTGTAGTGCTAGAATGACGTCATCAAGAGGTTTTACATTAGTAGAAGTTATTATTGCATTAGGTATTTTAGTGGTGGGTGCTTTGCTTTGGTCAACTTTAACTACGCACAATATAAAATTTACAAAGCAGCTTAGGCAGTCTTCAGAACTAATTAGAGAAAACAATGCAGTAAAGAAAATTTTAGAACACACCCCCAAAGAAACTGTAATGTATTGGATGTGTCCAGATCCGTGTCATGATGACCCTCCTAACACTTATGCTGCTCAATTAACTGGAAATAATAATCAAATTGAGAACCCAAGGCCTTGTGTGGCTGAGGCACAGCCTTTGTTTAAGGTTTTGCATCCTTATGTAATACTAGATGCAGGTGGAAATTGTGCCATTAATCCTGTTTTAATTACACCACCTGTGCCCGCACCAGTACAAAATTTAATAACTCCTCCTCCCAATAGGGTTCCAATTGCTGATAGAGACAATTGGAGAAGATTAGCTAGTTTGGCAAATTCATGGTCAATATCAAGTAGTGCTGAAGGTAGACAGTATCGCAATTTAACACAACAAGCATTTGATGAACCACCTGCAGCCGATAGAATTGCTCCTCTTATGAATAATTTAAGATGTATTGCGTGTCATAATGGAAATGCTCCGGTGAATCTGGGATTTGATATTAATTCAGAACGAGTAAGAAGATTAGATTTTAATACTTACGATGTTTTAATAAGAGGTAATCCGTTATCCAATTTACTGTTAATACTTTTCAAGCTCGTGATTCAGGTAATCCGAACGCAGATATAGTTCCTGATACAGTACCAGCGCCATTTTCATCTGATGGGATTATTCAATGAGTAAGTATAAAACCATTAATAAACAAATATCAGGTTTTACATTAACCGAAGTGATCATTGCTGCTGCACTTTCAATATTGATTGGTTTATTTGCTGTAGATCAACTAAGACAGATTTCTTTTGTCAAAGAAAAATCTGTCGACTCTGGAAAGTTGACAGGCGAAAGGGAGGCACTACATGGAGTAATTGATTATATTTTTAGGAGATCATTAGATTTAAGATTTACACCACTCCAACGAAATGCTGCAAATTCTACTATTTTGGCACCTGCACCAAACCCTTTTCCATTGCTTCCGTTTCCAAATCACACAGTGCAAGATCCATTTAGCGTGTCCACTCCAAATCGCTATCAACTGGGAAATCATGGTGCAATTGTTTTTCAATCAGATTTGAGTGTGTGTACTGATCAGGGCTTTGATTTCGCTCCAGTAAACGTACCTGGTCCAGCTAATCGAGTCATTATCATCTGTTGTGGCAGAACAGATCTGACTCATCCTCTTATACTTAATAATCCAGGTGGAATTAATATCATAAATAATCAACCAATTAGTGTTGATGGTCCAGCAATAAACAATGCCCAATCAGCTTGCACACAAGAGCCTGGTGGATTATCAATTACATTTCTAAGCGCAGCCAATGGTAATCCTGTTATTCCTCCAATTTGTATTTCTGGTGTCACTGAACTCAATGTCCAAGTAGCTGGTTTTGTAAACCGGAACAATAAACCAGAAGAAATAACTACATTTTACTTTCTAGATATTTGGACAGAAATTAATACTAGAACACAACCTGGGCAACAAGCACCTTTGCCTGGTTTTAATGAAAGATTATCCATGATTACAGCAATTGATTATCCCCCAGTAGATTGTCACGAGAGCATTCCAAAAATAAGAGGGTATGTGCCCAGATGACTTTAAAGTCAAACCTGTGCTAATAAAATTATGTGCAGAATCTGGATTTGAATATTGTATTAGTAGAACCTGAGATCCCTCAAAACACAGGGTCAATTGGTAGACTTTGTCTTGCCACTCAGTGCACGCTACATCTTATTGAGCCACTTGGATTTGAAATCACAGATGCACAACTCAAGCGCGCAGGCTTAGACTATTGGAAGCATCTAAAGGTTTTGAGCTATCAAAACTTAAATCAGTTTTTTGAAACCACACCTAAAAATGCACCAATGATATTTTTATCAAAAAAAGCTAAAAAAAACTTTTACGAACACCGGTTTTTACCAGGCAGCTTTCTTTTTTTTGGGAAAGAAACTAAAGGTTTGCCAGGCTGGCTTTTAGAAAAATATAAAGACCAGACATACAAAATACCTATTTTTGATCCCCGTGTAAGGTCTCTAAACCTTGCCAATGCAGTTGGTATTGTAGTTTATGAAGCAATTAGACAGCATATGATTAGATAAAGTATTGATTAATCT
>JACQAU010000230.1 GCA_016194835.1 Deltaproteobacteria bacterium | reverse complement strand
TATTTTTTGAAGCTCTTTTAGAATCCAAGCGTAATAATCTTCATGATCTGTTTTGATTTCAAAAACTCCACCTGGTTTAATAAGGTTTGAGATTTGTGTCAGGCGTTCTTTAGTAAAAAAACGTTTTTTTTGTTGAGATTGTTTTGGCCAAGGATCGGGGAAAAAATAATAGAGGTGGTCAATTTCATATTGTCCAAAAATATTTGCAATTCTTTCGGCATTTGCCTTTAAAAATAAAGTATTAGTTAAATTTTGTTTGTTTGCTTTTTCGGCGGCCTTATAAATTTGTTTTAACTTCCAATCAATACCTATAAAGGCGCATTTTGGATTTAGCTTTGCTTTTTCTAAAAGGTAATGCCCACCGTTGCATCCGATCTCAACATGAAGTTCAGGTGGATAGTTTTTGAAACACTCTCGCCAACGAGTTTTATGATTTTCTGTTTCTTCGTTAACAAAGCATCTCGTGCCACAAAAAAACTTAATTTTTTCAAAGTATGGATTTTTTGTAGACGAATAGGGAGGAGCTGATGTGCTTATTTCTTCCCTAATATCTTGTACATTCCCGTACCACAAGTTTCGCATTTTCCTTGTAAAGCTTGTCTGCCATTTTTCATGGTGACAGTTTGGGCGTCATTCATTTTCTTTTTAGATTTACATTTCACGCAATACGCTTCTGTTTGTGAAGATTGAGTTTCTTGATCAGACATTGAATCTCCTTAAATTAATAAATTTAACAGATACCTAAAGAATGTAGCTTTTGTCAATTAACTAATTAATTTAAGTGCCAGTTGCGGTATTTGGTTTGCTTGTCCTAGGGTTGCCACATTTGCTTGCGTTAGGATATTTTGTTTGACAAGCTCGCTTGTTTCCTCTGCCATGTCGGTGTCTCGAATGCGACTATTAGCGCCTTCTAGGTTTTCTCGATAGATAGACAAGTTATTGATTGTTGAGAGCAATCTGTTTTGCAGTGCTCCAAGGCCAGCTCTGTTTTCTGCCAGTTTTTGTATTGCTCCATCAATCATTGACATATTTTCCTGAGCTTCTTGTTTTGTAGTTGTAGAGACACTGGTGATTCCTATGCCTTCTAAGGTTGACACGCGATTGCCTGAATCAAACGTCAATCGATCTTCGGTTGGATTATTATTGATTCCGATTTGAATATCTAAATCACCCGAATGTCCGTTGAGGAGTTTGGTGCCATTGAATTCAGTAGAATTTGAAATTCTATCTACTTCAGCTTTTAAATGCTGAACTTCTTTATTGATAAATTGTCTTTCCGGGTCCCCAATTGTGTCTGAAGCTGCTTGGATGGAGAGTTCTCTGAGTCTTACTAAGATATTTCCGACCTCGTTTAGTGCTCCTTCAGCGACTTGCACGAGGCTGATGCCATCGTTAGCGTTTCTACTGGCTTGTTTCATGCTGCGAATATTTGCTCTCAAGCGTTCGCTAATGGCTAATCCAGCAGCGTCGTCACTTGCGTGGTTAATGCGACTGCCAGATGATAAGCGTTCTAGTGAACGATTTTGAAGTGCTACGTTATCGTTTAAGAATCTCTGTGCCGACAGGGCTTGTACATTTGTTGCAATTCGAAGGCTCATAAACAGTCTCCTTAGACATAATTGTCTTTTTTATCCTTCCAAATTGTCTGGATTTTCTTTCTGGCGTTCCCTGCCTAATGACAACTTAATGATCGGAGTGACTGGTTGTAACTTTAGAAAAAAAGTAAAAATATCAAGCACTTATACAATACTAAAATAGTCAAATTAAAGTGTTCTTATTGTTAGGGAACTTTTTGCCGAGACTTCTTTTGAATGATCTCTTTTAGGTCTGTTTTAGTTTACCTGATTCCTGTCTTTACTGTAGCTCTTATGGGAATTGCACAATGTAATCCAGGAATAAAAAAGATTTGCTCAGTTGATTTTCCACAGTTTAAAGAAAAAATAGAGCTTTCTAAAAACTCATTAGAAAGGTCTTCTAATTCAGATCGCAGTGTAGCAGCTAGGGCTCCCATGAAAAGCATAGATCATCAATTATTATATATTGAGTTAACTGCAGATGGACGACAACAATGGATTCGTTGGGCAGAACATGAGCTTGTAGAAGTTCAAAAACTTATGGATTGGATTTCTGAAGAATCTTCGTTTAGAGATTCCTATTTAGATTTGTCTGAAATAGCTAATCATATTTTGTATTTTCATGGCTATGCTAAGCAAGGAAATACTGAAAAAATGAATAATGTATTAGAGTTTATTGTTAAAAAAATCCAAAAAATTCAACAAGAAACCTGCTCTAAAACCGAGTCATTGTAATATCTCTCAACTCATGATAAACAAAAAAAATGCTTAAAACAGATATTTGTAGATTAAAGGATTTGTCAAGTCACGTGTCTTGTGCCACTCACACAAAACGCCCTTTTGTGTTCGAAGGTACAACCACGCAATACGCCCCAGATACTTCTGTTAGACTTGAACACCTAAAGCTTGAGTGTACTATTGATCCACGTCAAAAATCTTTGCAATCAATTGTAACACAAAAAATCCGCCTCATTGATCCAAATGTGAAAACACTAACTTTGGATCAAGTTGGACTTGCAATAAAAGAGGTAAAACTTAATCAAGAAAAAGCCAAATTTTCTTGTTTAGGTGACAAACTTTATGTCGAATTACCAAGTAAGAAACAACAAAATTTTGAATTAGAAATTGATTATGAAGTCAAAAATCCAAGAAAAGGGCTTTATTTTACTGGACCAGACTCTCATTACCCCTCAAAGCGTTATCAGGTTTGGTCACAAGTAGAAGATCAGGACAATCGCTATTGGATTCCTACTTTTGATTACCCAAATCAAAAAGCAACAACAGAAATTATTGCTAGGGTTCCAAAAGGTTTTACTGCGGTTTCGAATGGTGCACTTTTATCTCAGAAAGCTGAAGGTGAATGGGTAACGTTTCATTACAGGCTCAGTGTTCCTCATGTTACGTATTTGATCTCGCTTGTTGTAGGTGAATTCGAAATGTGGAGCGACGAAGGCCCCGATCACTTACCTGTTGTTTATTATGTTAGTCCTGGACAAAAAGAAAATGGTAAAAGATCTTTTAGTAGAACACCGAAAATGATCGAAGTTTTTTCGAAAAAACTAGGTGTTCCATATCCTTACGAAAAATATGCTCAAGTGGCTGTTCAAGATTTTGTATTTGGTGGCATGGAAAACACCTCTGCAACAACACAAACTGAGAGGACTTTGCATGACGAAAGAGCTCACTTGGATTTTAGCAGTGATCCTTTGGTTTCACATGAGCTTGCACATCAGTGGTTTGGTGATCTAGTTACTTGCAGGGATTGGTCACATGCCTGGCTAAACGAAGGCTTTGCTACTTTTATGGAACGTGTGTGGATCGAAGAAAATACCGAAAAATATGGTAGCCAAAAAGCGGAAGAAGCAAAATATTATTCGCATATTGAATTTAAAGGCTACTTAGAAGACGATCATGAAAAATATCGCAGATCAGTTGTTTGCAATTTATTTCAAGACCCAATGGATATTTTTGATAGTCATTTGTACAACAAAGGTGGAGTTATATTGGTATTGCTTAGACATATTTTGGGCGAGGATCTTTTTTGGGCGTCTATTGAATATTATTTAAAGTCAAATGCCAGAAAAAATGTTGAAACTATTGATCTAATTCGTGCAATCGAAGAAGTAACCGGAAAGAATATGAGATTGTTTTTTGATCAATGGATTTATAGCGCAGGCCACCCGGAGTTTGAAATCAAATATGAATGGATCACAGACAAAAAACAAATTGAACTAGTGATTGAGCAAAAACAAATTTCAGGCAAAGCTTCATTAGAAAAAGATGGATTTGTTACTCCTGTGTTTCAATTGCCAGTAACGTTGGAAGTAGAGTTTGAGGGTGGCAAAGTAGAACAATATAGTATTAATTTAAAAACTGAAAAAGAGCGTTTGTTTTTTCAAGTACCATCACAACCTTTGAGGGTGAGATTGGATCCAGGTAATTTTATTCCAAAAGAAATGAAATTTCCCAGACCACGGGAGCTTTTGTTTTACCAACTTGAGCATGATCCAGATTGCATGGGAAGAATAGAAGCAGCTTGGGAGCTAAAACAAAATTGGGATTGCTCTGTAATCGAAAGATTAGGGCAGGCACTTTTAAAAGATATCTTTTGGGGTGTTCAAACTGAAATTGCAGAAGTTTTAAGTGAAATTAAAAGCGATTTTTCTAGAGAAGCACTTATTAATGGACTTGCAGTTGCAAATCACAAAGCAAGACGAGCAGTAGTAAAAGCTTTAGGAAAATTTAAACATCCTAAAGTCACAGAAGCATTAAAAAAACACGCACAAGTGGATCCCAGTTATTTTGTCGAAGCTGAAGCTGTCTATAGTTGGGCGTGTTCTATGGGTGATGATATAAAAGCAAAACCGGAAACTTTAGAGTTTTTACTTTCACAACTAAAAAAAGAAAGTTGTCGCGATGTGATACGCTGTTTTGCTTTTAAGGCAATAAGTGAACTTCCTGGTGTGGATTCAGGATTATTTTTAGATGCATTAGATGTTTTAAAAACATGGAGTGTGCGCGGTAAACCGGTAGAAGCTAGATTAGGCTCTATTGATGCGTTGGCTCAAGTTGCAAAAACCGCAGTGCGCCATATAAAACAAGATTTGTTTGAGGTTTTCAATCAGTTAGCTAATGAAGATGATTTTTTTGTGAGAGATAAACTCATTGCAGCACTTGCAAAAACAGAATCTGTTGAAGCAGTTCCGATTTTAGATAAAATTTATTCTTTAACTGTAGACTCTCGTATTAGACGTGATGCTAAACTGGTCAAAGATTCACTCTTGATTTCTGGTTCTGCAGCGCAATCGGTTGCACAGTTGAGAACTTCTTTAGAAAAACTTGAAGAAGAGTATAAAAAACTTCGCGATAAAGTTGAGTGTAGTAGCAGAGCTTAGTTAGTGTTTGAGTATTTTTAAAAGTTTATTTTTTTGATACACCAGGCGAGATCTAGTGCCTCGGCAGCTTAATTTTTTATTATTTCTATTTCCTGTGTGTAATTTACTCCTGACGAGTATAGGTGTTCGATTTTGATTTTGTTGGAGCCTGTGGTAAGGGGGATATAGTCTGTTTGAAATTTTTTTGCATTTTCCTCAATAAAAACTGTGGCCGAATAGCTATTGGCTGTGTTTACTATTTTGGTGTTTAAAAATTTTTGGTTACCCTG
>JACQAU010000016.1 GCA_016194835.1 Deltaproteobacteria bacterium | reverse complement strand
CTGCTGTTTGATTATTGACAAAAGTGGTAAATACTTCTTTAGCAGATGTAGGAATCCTAGTGTTTCTGGGTATTATAACATTCATCAATCCACCATAGGTTTCAATACCTAAAGACAAAGGAATTACATCTAAAAGTAAAAAATCTTTATTTTTACCAGCCAAAATATCAGCCTGAATTGCAGCACCCAAGGCAACAACCTCGTCTGGATTGACGGAAGTATTAAGTTCTCTATTGAAAATTTCTTTTGCAATATTTTGAATAATTCTTAACCGCGTCGGACCTCCAACCATTACTACATCTGTCAAATCAGTTGTTTTTATCTTTGCGTATTGAAGAGCTAAAAAACATGGCTCTTTTGTCTTTTCTAAAATAGGTCTAACAATACTTTCAAATTCATCCAAAGTTAAAATTTTTTCATATCTCTTGTCTTTTAAATCAATGCTTATTTTTGTTTCTGGCTTAGTTGATAATTCTATTTTAGCGTTCTCCGCAGCTTCATATAATTTCATTCTCAGGTTAATTATATCTTGTGATCGAATTGAAAATTTTTGAAAAATTTCTCTTTTAAACTGATCCACTAAAGCCTGATCCAGATCATCTCCTCCAAGTCTTGTGTTTCCATTTGTAGATAAAACCTCAAAAATTCCGTTTTTTAGTTTTAAAATAGAAATGTCAAAAGTGCCTCCTCCAAAATCATAAACTGCAAATACGCCCTCATTTTTTTGTAGTCCATACGCTAATGCGGCAGAAGTTGGTTCATTTAGAATTCTTAGAACCTCTAACCCAGCCAACCTACCTGCTATACGTGTAGCTTGGCGCTGACTGTCATTGAAATAAGCAGGCACCGTAATTACTGCTTGACGCACGGGAACTCCTAAAGCTTTTTCAGCAGAAAGCTATGGAAGGTTTTGAGCAATATCTGCAACGTCTTGAAAACTTCTGCCCAAAAGCCGCTTTACCGAAAAAACAGTATGTGTTGCATCTAATATTTTCCTTCTTTTCGCGGTTTTACCAACACTAGGTGTGCCATTAGAAAAGGTTATAACAGAAGGCAACAAGTGCTCGCCTTCTATAGAATCCAAAACTATCGGCACACCATCTCGCATAACAGCCACTAAACTATTAGTGGTACCTAAATCGATCCCAACAATAGGTGAACTGATCTCTGAAGATGGGTTTTGGATTTGTACATGAGGCATAATCACCTAACTTGCTTTTATTTTTTTATAAAAATCTTTCTCAAGTGAATTTAAATAATTCTGTTTTTTCAGCAGTTTTGCAATTTCTTCTAACAAAGCTCTATCTAAAGATTGATCATAATTTTCTTCACATTCTGTTATTTTTATTTGAGTTTCATCTTGAGTCTGTTTAAGACTCTTTAAAAAAGCAATTGTTTTTTCATGAACTTGAGTTGGGTTTTCTGACAATAAATCCTGCAACTCGAACCACGCTTCGGTTAGTTCTAATGGCACTTCCTGTAAGCTATCTTTTTGATTTAAATCAGGACAAATGCCATGTAATTTTAGTAAATAATTTCTTCTTTTATCTTCATCCTTCAAAACTTGAAAAGCTAGATTTAAAAAACTCATTCTTTCGTGTGCTACTTTCAGCGCTGCCTCTCCCGACTGTATAAAACGATCCGGATGCAAAACTTTACACAATTCATAGTATTTTGATTCAACATAATTGAAATCAATTTTAAATTTTCTTTCTATTCCAAAAACATTACCAGAAAGATAAAGAAAAGATTTAGCATCTACTAAAATTTTAATGCCATCTTTCTCAAAAACTTTATCTGTCGGTGCTGGCAATTCTTTTTCAAAGCCCAATTTATAACTCATACCTGAGCATCCACCGCCTGCTACCATAACTCTCAAATGCGCTCCTTGCACAGTAGGGTCATTTGACAGTATCCGCTTAATTTCATTAATGGCTTTTTCTGTGACTTGAATCATATTTTACTATCCTCCTTATTTAAATGTGAATTTTTAGATTTTTTATTTAAATAATCTCTGATAGCTAATTTGATTGCATCTTCTGCCAAAACAGAGCAATGAATTTTAATTGGAGGCAAAGAAAGCTCTTGAACAATTTGCGTATTTCTAATGCTCATGGCTTCTTCGAGCGACTTTCCCTTTATCCATTCAGTTACTAAGGATGAACTAGCAATAGCGCTACCACAACCAAAGGTTTTAAATTTTGCGTCTTTAATAGTTCCAGTAAGCTCATCAATCTCAACTTGCAGTTTCATAACATCACCACACTCGGGAGCACCAACCAGTCCTGTACCTACATTCAAAGCATTTTTGTCCATAGAACCAACATTTCGAGGATTTTCGTAATGATCTAGAACTTTTTGTTTATATGACATAATTTAACCTCCTCTATCAGTGTGCGGTCCAATCAATGGTCTTGAGATTTATACCCTCTTTAGCCATTTCATAAAGAGGCGAAAGTTCTCGAAGTTTCTTAGCAGTTTCGATAACCTTGGTTATTGTATAATCTATTTCTTCGTCTGTTGTAAAACGCCCAACACTGAATCTAATACTTGTATGTACCAAATCCTCGCCAACTCCAATATTTTTTAGAACATAAGAAGGCTCAAGACTGGCAGATGTACAAGCAGAACCACTAGAAACTGCAATTTCCTTCATTCCCATCATGAGCGCTTCTCCCTCGATATAAGCAAAGCTTATATTTAGATTATTCGGGAGTCGATCAACTGGATGCCCATTTAGATAAACCTCATCCAATCCATTTTTTATTCCGTTCCAGAGTTTGTCTCGTAGTTGTTTTAATTTTATGCTCTCTTGTGGCATAATTTTTTGTACAATTTCACAGGCTTTACCAAATCCAACAATGCCTGCAACATTTAGAGTGCCAGAACGAACTCCACGCTCGTGCCCGCCTCCAAAAATCATAGGACTAAGCCTAACTCTTGGGTTTTTTCTACGTATATAAAGCGCACCAACCCCTTTTGGGCCATAAATTTTATGTGCAGATAACGAAAGCAAATCAATGCCCATACTTTGTACATCTATTGGTACTTTACCAATAGCTTGTACGGCATCTGTGTGAAACAGAACTCCTCGCTCTTTGCAAATTTTTCCTATTTCTGCAATCGGATTAATCGTTCCAATTTCATTGTTTGCAAACATTATGGAAACTAAAATAGTTTTATTTGTAATAGCTTTTGCTATTTCTTCTGGATGAACTTGTCCATATATATCAGTTGGAACAAAACTTACTTCGAATCCCTTGGCGGACTGCAGAAAATGACAAGCATCCAGAACTGCCTTATGTTCAATAGATGAGGTGACAATATGATTTCCCTTATCTTTGTACATTTCAGCTGCGCCCAAGATTGCTAAATTATCACTTTCAGTTGCACCACTTGTAAAAATCATTTCTTTGTCAATAGCGCCAATAAGTTTGGATATTTGTTCTCTTGCGTTTTCTACGGCAGCTTCTGACACCCATCCAAACTCATGACTTCTGCTAGCTGCATTTCCAAAAATTTCAGTAAAATATGGGGCCATGACCTGAAACACTTTAGGATCCACCGGAGTAGTCGCATGATAATCCAGATAAATAGGAAGCCTCATACCTTAAGCGCCTCCTTTTGTGACACCAGGAGATTAACAGGTATATTGGCTGCTAGATCCTTGCCATTGTTATTTGAATAAAATTCCTCTAATTCACTTAAACGAATATTAGCCAGGAACTGTACCATGCGTTGATTCAGACTTGACATAAATGACTTAATTTCACATCTATCGCGATATTCGCATGAGCCGTCTTCTGGATGTTCCCTAGGAAAC